>JAJFMK010000173.1 GCA_021772215.1 Chlamydiota bacterium
CGATGTACTGATTTTTTAGGTCGCCATCAATCGTTTTGGGAACGCCGGTGACGACGCAGTCGATCCCTTTCGCGGCGAACTGCTCGGCGAGGTAGCCGGCGTTGGTGTTGGAGTCGTCACCGCCGATGATCACAAGGCCGCTTAAGTTAAGCCGTTCGACAGTCTCGATCGACTTTTTAACCTGCTCTTCTGTCTCAATTTTAGTGCGTCCCGAGCCAAGGAGGTCGAAGCCGCCCTGATGGCGGTAGGGTTCAATTGTATCTTTATCGAGAATTATCGCCTCACCATCGATAAGACCGCTGGGACCACCGTTAAAGCCGATGAGGACGCTTTCGGATCTAAGTTTTTGTAGGGCATCGAAGAGTCCGGCGATAACGCTGTGGCCACCGGGCGCCTGGCCGCCTGAAAAGAGGACGCCAACTCGCTGTGTGCGCCTTTTTTGATGGGAGCCCTTGGTTAATTTAAGGGGTACGCTAGAGGCGGTATGAGGAAAGAGCTCTTTTAGTTCATCGCTGACTTCGAGAGGCTTTAGCTTTTCAGTGCCGAGAGATTCGAGATGCTCAAAAGCTATCGGGAGATCGGGCTGAAAAGTGATACGCAGCTTTTGCAGCGCATTTAAATTAGCGTCTCCTTGAACCATCGAACCGTCTCCTCCATTACAACTTTGCGGTCTTGAGGGCGGCTAAATGAGTGGTCAGCCTCTTCTAAAATCAGAGTGCGGTCACGTTCATTTAGGCCAGCTCTTGCATCAAGATAGTTCTTCATGTGGCTTGCGTCAAGTTTCTGATCTTTTTTTGCATGCACCTGGAAGATCGGAACATCTTTAAGCGAGGCGAGCATATCGGCCACAGAAAACGAGGCGATCTCTTTGAAAAATTGAGGGCCAGGGCTGTTACCGCCGATAAGAATAGGCTGATTTTTTGGTAGAGAGCCAAACTGATGCATCCACTGTGTGGCGTCAAAAAAGGGAACCCAAAGCGCTAAGCTCTTCACTTGGCCTACACTTTTCAATGCGATCGCAGCGCCCATCGAACGGCCTAAAATACCGATGCGGCTCGCATCGATGCCATCGTCGTTAGCCAGCCACTGAAGCGCCGCTTGGCAATCTTCGATTTGGGAGGAGATAGACATCTCCTCAAACGAGCCGTCGCTGTCACCACAGCCACGTAAGTCTATGCGAAGGACCGTGAACCCTTCGGCAGCTAATTTTTCGGAAAGATCATAGGAAAGCCGAAATTTTCCGCTGCGGTTGGAGGCAAATCCATGAATAAAAAGGACTGCCGGGCTCTTTTTTTCGCATATTGGGCGATGGATTGTCCCTAAGATAGCTTGTGATCCTAAGGGAATGGTTACCTGCTCTTTTTCTATCTCAACACTCTGGTACATTTACGGCTAAGCCTCCCTGTGACGTCTCTTTATATATTGATTGCATGTTCCTTCCTGTCTCGCGCATCGCGCCAATAACCTGATCTAGGGAGACACGATGGGTGCCATCTCCAAAGAGAGCGAGGCGTGAGGCATTAATCGCCTTCATCGCCCCCATAGTGTTGCGTTCTATGCAGGGAATTTGTACTAAACCCATGACGGGATCGCAGGTGAGCCCCAGATGGTGCTCCATCCCGATCTCGGCAGCGTTCTCAATCTGCTGCGCTGTTCCACCAAGGGCCGCTGTTAAGCCTGCCGCTGCCATCGAACAGGCCACACCCACCTCACCCATACAGCCCATTTCAGCTGCCGAGATGGAGGCTCCCAGCTTAAAGAGGATTCCCATCACGCCCGCAACGAGAAAAAAGTCGATGACTCCTTGATCGGTAGGATCCCTTGTAAAGGTCTTATAATATTTTAACACCGCAGGCACCACTCCAGCAGCGCCATTCGTCGGCGCCGTTACGACGCGCCCTCCGGCGGCATTCTCTTCGTTGACTGCGAGAGCCCACATGCTCACGTAGTCCATCACATGGGCGGGGTCTTGACTGTTTCCTCTCTCATCGAGCTTCTTTCGAAGAAGTGGTGCTCGGCGTTGCACATTGAGCCCGCCGGGAAGAGTTCCTTCAACGTTCATCCCGCGCTCCATGCAGGCCTCCATCACCTCCCAAATCTTCATTAGCGCGGCGTCAGTTTCTTCATCAGAGCGAAAGGCGCGCTCGTTGGCGCGAATCAGCTCCACCATCGACAGCCCACTCTCCTTGCAATGGACCAAAATCTCATCGCCTGTCTTAAAGGGATAGGGCAACTTTATCTCCTCTTGAACGATCTTACCGCTCTTTGCCTGGTCATGCGCCACCACAAAACCGCCACCAACAGAGTAGTAGACCTTCATTAAAAGCTCACCGTTACCCTCTTTGTAGGCGGTAAAGCGTATCCCATTGGGATGGAAGGGTAAGAAACGATCCTTATGAAAAAGTAGGTCTCTCTCTTCAGTGAAAGTAACACTTTTTGTCTCTCCAAGGCAGAGCTCCTTTTGAGATCGGATCTGATTCAGGAGCGGCTCGATAATTTCAGGATCAGTTCCTTCCGGAGTGTAACCGGTCAGTCCCAAGAGAACCGCCTTGTCGGTACCGTGGCCATGGCCGGTGAGCGCCAGTGACCCGAAGAGATCCACCTTCACTCTAACAACTTGATCCAAAAGATTGTCGCCAATTAGCAGATCGAGGAACTGCTTCGCCGCGCGCATTGGTCCTACAGTATGGGACGACGAGGGTCCCACACCAATGGAAAACATATTCAAAACACTGATAGACAACAGCTGCTCCCAAAAATTGCATTGAGGTTAGAGGGACTTACAAAATTGCTTTGCCTGGAAAAAACAGCGATTTTAAAGCATATTGCGAGTGACAGCGGAGCTGCCACGGTCAATTCGACGAGGTCGACCCCTAAGGGTCGATTGAGGAGAAGAGACGAAAATAGGCTTTAAAAAGGCATTTTTAACGGGTAAATGAGTTTTGCAAGTCCCTGTCAAGATTAGAGATTCACTAATCGCATTTCAAGCATTAAATCTCCTAGAGGGAATAACATCTTCTTGTTATAGTGAAGAAATACCCGGATCTTGCTTAGCATGGGCTATTTTACCACATTAATTCTTAAATTACTTCCACTCTACATCAACATCCTGCTCGGATTTGTTGCGGGACGATACCTCTCGGCCCAAAGAGACACTGTATCAAAAATCCTCTTTTACATCATCTCGCCCCTAGTCATTTTCAGCTCCGTTCTTAGAACCGAACTGACCCCCTCGATCCTCTCGCTGCCCTTTTTGACCTTTGTCCTCTGCTCTAGCATCTCCTTACTCTTCTACACGTTAGCAAAAAGAGTCTGGAATGACTCAACGGCCAATATCTTGGCCTTCACCGCCGGCACAGGAAACACCGGCTACTTTGGACTTCCCCTCGCCATCCTCCTTCTAACAGAACAGGGCGAGGGTATCTTCATCTTAGGTCTCTTTGGCTTTATCCTCTATGAGACAACCGCCGGCTTTTACATCTGTGCTAAAGGAAGCCATTCGAAGCAGGAGGTGTTTCGCCGCCTCATCCGCCTCCCGCAGATCTACGCCTTTATGATGGGAATCCTCTTTAACCTCTGGTGCATCACTATCCCTCCCGTCTTCGACGACTACCTCATCAGCATCAAGGGTACCTTTGCCATCCTCGGGATGATGATCATCGGCCTCTCTATCTCCAACATGAGCGATTTTCGCATCGACCGACCCTTTATCACCCTCTCCTTCTTAGCCAAATTTGTCGTCTGGCCCCTCGCCATCATGCTTGTTATTCTGAGCGATCACTTCCTCTTTAACTTCTACAACGACCTAGAGCATCAAGCACTTATCCTCCTCTCTATCGTCCCCCTAGCCGTCAACACCGTCGTCATGGCCTCCCTCCTCAACGTCCAACCCGCCAAAGCCGCCTCCGCCGTCCTCCTCTCCACCCTATTCGCCATCATCTATTCGCCCATCATGTGCTACTTCTTTATTGGCTAATCTCTTATGATCGGCTTCTGACATAAAACTCAAAGGAGGAGCAGATGCTAGGAGCCGCACCACCCGTTACAAATCTACAAGCCGTTCATCAGACCACAACACAGCTTGATCCCACGATCCCTGTCGTTGACATCAGTAAATTTCATAACGCCTCAACAAGACAAGCATTTTTAACCTCCTTAGAAAAAGCTCTCGAAGTCGGTTTTTTCGCCGTCATCAACCCAGATGTCGACGTCAGCGCCATCCAGAGAGGCTACGACGCTTTCCATGAATTTTACGAATTACCAGAAGCTCAGAGAAGAGCCATTTATGACCCGAAATTAAATGGGCAACGTGGTTACTTTCCTGGAGAGACCGCTCTAGGACAAAAAGCAGCAGATAGTAAAGAGTTTGTACACATTGGGCCCAAAGATAATCTCTGGCCCGAAGATATGGACTTAGAGACTCCCGCTATGGAGCTCTACCAAAAGCTCAGCGAACTCGGACAGCCGATTATGGGGGCAATCTCTCTTCTCCTCGGTCAACCCGATGACTTTCTTTCTAGCATGACCAACGAGGGCGATAATCTGATGCGCTCTTTACACTACTTCAGGAATCCCCAAAATGGCATCTGGGGCGCTGAACACACCGACATCGACCTTCTCACCCTCCTCCCCTACGCCTCCGAAAAGGGCCTCGAAATTGAGGTAAATGGTGAATGGAAGCCTGTCGTTGTCCCTAAAGATTCCCTCATCGTCAACGTCGGTGACATGCTAGAATCCTACTCCAACGGCCGCTGGCCCAGCTGCAACCACCGCGTGCGCTGCACAGAAGCCGACACCGAAAGAGAGTCCATTGTCTTCTTCATCCACCCCACCAGCGAAACAGTGATCAAACCCCTAGGCACCACCACCCCCCGCTATCCCGAAGGGACACGTCTTGAATATCTCCTCCTCCGGCTCTTCACCATCAAACTGCTCGACAAACAGGGCGATCAGGATGTCATTGAAGGAAAGTTTATTAGCCGAATCGAAGAGATGGTCAAAGCCGGCACCGCCGCCGAAGCTGTACAGAGATGGTACAATGGCTTCCAAACGCGGCTTGCAGAAACCCAAGCTAAATGATAGACTCATTTCCTTTTATAATAAAAGCAAAGGTTTGTAATGGATTTTTTTATATACATTTTAGCTATTATTTACCTTCCCTCTCTGATCTGGTGTTTTTGGTTAACGATTAGAATAAAGCGATGTGAAAGTCTTCTGAAAGCTCAATCTCAAAAGCTGACTGTTGACACCTCAATGACATCAACCATAACCCCTCCCCAAGAAAAAGAGAAAACAGTTCCAAAGGAAGCAGCTCCCATAGAAACTCACTGGTCAAAAATGACCCAGGAGAAGACCTCGGTGCTTCCTACAGCATCACCTAGCGAAAAGACCGTGCGATCTAGAGTCTTTGAACCTGAGGAATCCCATTCCCAGGAAAGAAAGAAAGGCTTTACTGTCCCCCAATTTGTGAAAGACAACTGGATGGGAATCTTTGGCTCCTTTGCGATTGTGGCAGGCGCGGTGTTTTTCGCTTTCACCTCTGAAATTATGCAACAAGCCGAAATGAGAGTTGTTACACTAATAACTGCTTCCTTTCTCTTTTTTGCTGGAGGTTACAAAACCAAAAACTTCTTCCAATGGAAATCACTCAGCGGCTGGTTAAACTCAATTGCTGGAGCGTTAATACTCTTTACAGCTTTTGGAGCTGGGGGAATTGAGGGTCTGAAGTGTATTGAAAACCCTCTCTACGCCTCTCTATTTCTTTTATTCGGGATTGGAGTAAATGTTTTTTTTGCTTTGACCTCAATATCACAAGCAGCTGCGATTCTACACACCGTATTGAGCATTGCTGCGCTCTTTTTGGCCCCCCAATCCGCTATTTCTCTACCACTAGGAGCAATTGTCGCCTCTTCAGGCCTATATATTGCTTACAAAAAGAAATGGGATATTCAGCTAATCTGGACGATTCTTTCCTACTCTATCTTGAATAGTTTATGGGCATCCTCCCCTCATAGCGATCCGCACATTGGTGTGACCTGTTCGTTTGTGGTGGGACTTCTTGCTGGACTAGTCCACTACAGCAAGGTTTATCAATCGTCTAAGTTTGATCTGCTCCCTTTCTTGACTCACCTACTCAACTGGGGTCTCTTATATTTCAACCTTCAACTCTATGAGCTAGAAGGTTTCTGGATTGCCCCAATTGTTGGATGTCTCTCGATCTGTGGTTTTGTTTTGGCAAGATTAGCAAACAGAAAAGGAATCGACTGGCTTTACCAAACAGATAGCCTCTTGTCCCTGCTTCTTGCAATTGTAACAACCCCTTCCTTGGTAAGCAGCGATTTTGAATACACTAACCTTCTTGTCTTAGCAGAAGTAATGGCCTTTAATCTTCTCATTGACAAAAGAATAGAGCGACTTATCAGGATAGGCTACACTCTACAAAACTTTATCCTTCTTTATATCGCACTTCCCTACGGGGTCCACGCTTTAACTCTGTTCGTTGGTCTCCCGCAAGCCCCTTTTTGGCAATTACCTGCTGCTGTCGTCCTAATTGGAGCCTTCTATATGGTAAGACACTACAAAAAACTCCCTGTTGATGACATGCTCTGGTTTTTGTTCGGAAATTGCGAATTAGAGAAGCCTTTTTCTAAAACGCTTCTGTGGGGTGCATTTTTTATCACGTCAATCTATGCGTTTGATACAACATCTCTACCCATTAGATTATCACTTCTTACCTTTATGAGCTGTTTGATCTACTGGAGAAAAGATAGTGATGATATCTCTTGGCGTTACCTCTTGCTATTTTCTATGATTGGACTCCATCTTGTTGATACCTGCATCCTTCTAGTTGGCGCAAAAACTGAACTTGTCAATCATTTAGGTCTCATAATTCTCGATTGCATCATCATTTTTGCCAATCTTTTTAACTGGACCCTATGGGAGAGAAAGATGACCTCCTATCTCGTCTACCCCCTCTCTTTGCTATTTGGCCTTGTTGTTTATAATATTACTAATGAGCTGAACTCATTGATTCCTACTGTAGCCTTTTTAGCTCTCTCCTTGCTTGCTTTGGAGGTTGCTAGAGGTCTGTGCAGCTCAAAGTGGTATGATGAGGAGTATAGGTTAAAAGTGGCGGAAGCATTCTCCCTTTCAGGAACTGCTTATTTAGGATTTTCTCTCTTCCAGTTTGTCACAGTCAATTTGCAGGTTAATCCTCTCTGGAACGGGATTGGAGTCCGCTGGATTCTCGAAGGATTTACAGTTGCTACAATGCTCTATTGGCTCCTCTCCTGTAAAAAACTTAAAGAGATTTCTCCAGCTATAAAATTTGTTACCGAATATCTTGTTGAGCTAACCCTTGGATATATCACATTAGTTTTATTTACAGAATTTGGTGAAGCACTACGACCTCTCCTCTGGGCATTAACCGCATTAACCCTTATTTGGGGAACTTTTCTCTTTCAATGGCCAAAGAGGCTTCGCTTGTATTCTTGGATCTACCTACTAGCTTCAATCGTTCACCTAGCCTTTGTAACTAGCAGTTTAACAATGCCAGCCCTAACACTCTTTGAGAAGTTCCATATTGCAGCAATTCTGTCGGTTATAGCCCAACTCTGTTACGCCTTTACTGTTTACTTCTACAATGAGAAGTTAAGGAGTGAATCGTCGGACAAACTGAACCTCAAAATATTTAATTTCCACATGATAACCATACTTCTTCCCATTTTTTGCGGACTCGGCCTTCTTTTTGCTTACAACTTCGAAAAGGCTGTACTCACTCTTCTTTGGGCAGGATTGGCTGCTCTCTACTTAGGATGTGGGCTCATTATTAGATCTAAGATAACTCTACAGATAGCCATGTCAGCTCTTCTACTATGCTCTCTGCGTCTTCTAATTTTTGATATGGTACAGACAGACATTACCTCTAAGGCCATGGTCTTTGTCGGGGTAGGAGCTCTGCTCCTGGGGGCTAGTGTCATCTATAAAAAGTACAAACACCGGATTGAAGTTGTCGAATAGGTATCGTTTCCTCCTACTTTTTTTTCTTCTTGGTTCGGCACTTTTAATCTCTGTTATGGTGATGGAAGAGAAAAAAGAACCTCACCTATCGAGATCAATTTCTCCCCTACTTCGAGAGCTTGGAAAGCCTATAAAAACAGTTGATCGAGCTATTAGCAAATTATACCCAGTTGATGAAATAGATGAAAATATGCTTGGTATCGAGATAAAGATTCATCTGGCAACCTATAACGTCCCAGCTGACGAAAAGGGAGAAGAGATCCAATCCTACTTAAATCGGTTGGTTAAAAACCTCTCGGCCGATTCTAAACGTCCATTTGAGTACCAGGTCTTTCTAACCGATGGATTTCCAAATGCCTACGCTATGCCAGGAGGAGCAATCTGCGTTTCAAAGAGTTTAATCACCATTCTTGAAAATGAATCTGAACTGGCAGCAATCCTAAGTCATGAAATTGGCCATATTGAAAGAGGTCACCTCTTTGATGCTGCCCGCAATAAAATGCTCAGAAGAAAGGGTGGGCTTATTACAATTGCCACCTATTTCATGGAGATACAACGCTTCCTTACCTCCTTTACTTTCAGTAAAACCCAAGAGGATGAAGCTGACGATTTTGGCTTTCGAACCCTTGTTAAATACAACTACGATCCTCATGCTATGACCTCAGCCCTAGGACGGTTGAACAGTTTCTACATGCCTAAATCTCCAACTAATCCTTTCGAAGAAATCTTTGCGACACATCCCCACCTCAAGCACCGCATGGATAAATTTCTAACAGAAGCCAAACTATGGAGTCCATCTTCTAAAGAAGGTCAATGTTATCTAGGTAGGAAAAATCTAGCTAACCTAGTCACTGCCTTTGAAGAAAAATATTCTGATGAATGGGTGATTTACTAAACCTCTCAGGTGAAAAAGATAGGCCTAATCCAATATGAACAGCTTTCGGATCGACCACCCCTTCATCATCTTCCACCTCTTACCTAGATCAATAAATAGCTCAACACTTCTTCGCAACAAAGGAGAAAACATATGAAAAATGTAAACATTCTATTTTTTATATTTCTAACCATTCATAAATCAATATTTTCAGGATTTATATATTACCAACCACCAGAAAGCGTTCTTATAAAATTGCCTCAAGGAGAAGAAAAGGAGTGGAAGGAAATAAGCCGTGTTGTAGCAGGTAACAGTGGGGTCGTTTATCGAATACCACATGATCAAAATGCAGATAACTGGAAAAAGATGCTCACAATGGACTGCAGCTTCTATGAAAGTGGAAGCCCTGTAGGTCCTGTTTGCAATCAACTAGCAATCGAATCAATGAAGAGCGCAGTTACCAAAAATTATAGTAAATATAAAACGTCGTTCAATGTTATCGAGGAGAATAATCACTCCTTTATTTATGAAGTGTTTGTGCAGAAAGAAGATGAAGGAAACCCTTTGATTCATGAAATATGTAGAGTATTCGTACGGCAGCTATCACTCTGCTCAATAAAATTTACTACAAAAGAATTACCACTCTCCTCTTCAGATAAACAGTGCTGGATTGACTTATTTAGGAATTCTACTTCTGTTGTGCCTCATGAAGAGGCGATGAACAGCTCAACTGGACTCTCCATTCCAAAGGGATTTCCTGATAATCTTGACCTAGGTCCGACATTTTATGAATGGCCAGTCATTAGTACTTATGGATTTAGCAATAACGCTTATCAGATTACCCGTGTCTCTCCAAAGCAAAAGGCTGACTATGTTGCAGAATGCTTAGAAGTTACGTCCATGCCGTTCACTAAGAAGACACCAATGGAAAAGGTATATGAAGTGCAAAAAGAAATGCTCCAAGCAAAAACAACCAAAAAAGCCACCTTCGAACTTATTGAGCTAAATACAAATGAATTGATTTTCTACTATGCATACCCTAAAGATTTTCTCACCCTCAATGGAATCAGCAGAGTATTTTTTCACGGTAGTGATTATTACGCTGTCACCTATATTCGTGGACTTCCAAATAATATGGAGAAGAGGGATATCTTATCTTGGGCAAACGAACTGAAATTAATAAAAAACACTATCACCTCAAACTGCAAGCAGTCGAAACGTGGTTGTTGTTATACAGATCGTGAAGGATACTGTTTCCTAAAATGGTGAAAATAGCCATGATTTACATTTTGTTTAAAGAAGGAGGCAATTATGCACTGCTTTAAGTTTGCGGTTATCTGCCTGTTGTGTGGGATCACATTTAACACTTTTGGCAATGAGAAGATTGATCTGAGGGACCCTATTCTCATTTCAGAGGAGCTTTTTCACAAAGATGCACCCCATTATTGCGATGGGTTACCGGTCACCTACGTCACTGATGGGATAACTTTGTTTCCAAATTCTAAAAAGTACCCCCGAAATTGGGGCTTTGCCTTTATGAGTAGAGATAAACTAACTGCCGAAGAGGCCGCAAGCCTTGTAGCCAGAGTACACGAAAGAGTCTACCAGGAAGTAAATAAGGAGAAGATTCACGCCTATCACCTCAATGAAAGTGGTAGATGTCCAAATGTAAGCTCATCACGATTAAACGTAAGGATTACTTTTTGGGACGAAAATTATGACCGAATCTACCCTCCCTACATTGGTCAGGCTGATATCTACGAAAACGAGATCTATCTCTATGAAGCGGACCCAGGAACTGAACGGTTAAAATCTAGTTTTCTCTACGGCCAACCCGTAAAACCCCGATTGGTGAATAACTAACACATCTCAACTAGCTTTAGGGCTTCTTGGTACGACTCTTCCTCCTTGTAGTGACCAAACTCTTCATCTGGAACTTCATAAAAATAAAGAACCGAACCAGCAACCGTCGCAACGGCAGAAGGAAAAGGAGGATCTATACTTGAGCCGTCTAGTGATTTAAAAACTATTTCGACGGTTAAACCATATTCAGTATATGGGTATTCTTTAAAGAAGGGTCTACATTCTCTAATCTTATTAATTTCGCTCTTTATATACTCGGTTGCCTGTATAGCTATTTTTCGAACCTCTTCACGATTTCTCTGTCCATCCATCATAATTGTGTATGAAATACAATTAATTCGATCCATCAGACTCCAGCCCGTGCAACCTGCATGTAAAGAAAATTTCTTTTGCAGCTTTGGAACAATTATATCATTTACATGGTGAAAAGCTTTAATATGAGGCATCTCTGCCTTTTCTTTTCGATCAACCGAGCAAGAAACACAGCTTAGAAATAAAAATAAAAAAATCCGATTTTTCATAGACCTCTTCTTATCAAATCATTAATTTCTCCTACATGTTTTTCATATTGTCTTTGAATGGGAGCCTTCAAATCTGGGTTTTGAAAATTGTGCTCAAAAATTCCTCTAGGAATCTTAGGTTGAATCCTAATGGTTGTTTGCTTACACCTTCTCATACCCTCCACATCTTCCAGTGGAACAGGGTCATTTTCACTTAATATGTGGTTTGCATGCATTGAAAGGTCATCAGTAATAAACCCTCCGGGACAAACAGGTATGATATATACCCTATCTCGTATTTTGGGTTCGAGCTGTTTCCAGACATTTCTTGTAATAATACAATTTTCACTGAACGCTATATGTATGATGAAATCATCAGGATGCTCTTTAAAGAAACTCCTAAAATATTCTCTTTGAACAATTACCGGTGCAGTTGTTGCCCAATTAAATAATTCATCGGCACATCGATTTACATCAGCAAAGAAGCCCTTTTCGGGATTAAAAATGCAAGAAAACTCTTCACCACCTGTTAGCATTTGGCAATACCTCGTATTATCAGTAGCCCCCGGACGGTCATTTCTCATCCCATTTCCGAAAGTATTCCAGATTCGCGGGTTGGACCGGTTCCCTGCTAAAGTGAAAACATAAGGCTTCGAATAGACAGTGCTGTTTCTGTCGATGAATGCTCCACAGATATGTAACTCACTAACGTCTCTGAAATAGGCAAATCTATCACGTTCGTCTCTCCTCCCTCTATCAACAGAGGCTGCAATTCTCTCAGGTGGGGAAAAGAGACTACTGACGACATCATAAAGCCCATAGAGGTCCCTATGGGTCAAGGGGCAGTTAAGAACATAGGTATAGAGATTACAGGCGGGGGTAGTGGCAAGGGGGTCGGGGGTGGTCCAGCGGCCGATGTGGGCGTCGTAGTGACGACGGCCAAAGTAGAGGAGCTGAGTAACGGGGTCTTGGCGCTTAGAAGCGAAGAGCCAAGGGGAGAGGGGGTCGTTAGTTGAGGATTCGATCTCTCCATAGGCTGAGTAGCGAAGGGAGGTCTCAAGAGAGCCATCTTGGGCATTAAGGAGGGCAACAATATTGCCGTTAAAGTCATGAAGAGGAGCGAAGACCCTACCTTCAAGTTCTATGGCGACTGTGGCGCCAATTTCCGCACCATAACCTAACCCCAATACACGTAACTCGCTCAAAATTCCATTTTGCGCACTCCCAATCTCATCTTGATCTTGGTAGAGAAAGAGTTCAGCCCCCTCATTTGTGCTCCGTTTGAGGCAGCGGCCGAAGTGGTCGTAAACAAAGGAGATATCGACTCCATTCACATTGGCATGAGTAAGACGGTTGAGGGCATCATAACTATAGAGACTAACCCCTTCTGGACCCTCAATCTTTCTGAGGTTGCCACTGAAATCCCAAGAATAGGTGGAATCTCCTTGGGAGAGAAGCTGATTGAGGGGGTCTATTTCATATGAGACCTCATCTTTGGAAGTGCGATTGTATAGAGAGTCATAGGTGTAGATATGACCATTTTCCGTTAAAATTTGATGGAGGCCATCGTGGGTAAATCTATTTGAGGTCTCTCCTTGGCCATCTTCAAGATGGTAGCTGGCAAGATTGCCAGCTAGATCGTAGGAAATCTCATCGATGCAAAAATGTGGATGGGTGATTGACTTGAGTCTTCCAGAGGGGTCATGGGTATATTGTTGCTCATCACAAGATCCGATCAATCTCTCTTCTGTTAATTGGCCAGCATCGTTATACATCAAGTAGCAATGTTCATATTGGAGCGCTCCAGAGCTATCATACCTTTGAACAGACGTTGGAGCGATCGCATTATAGAGCGTAACAACACGACTTTGGTCGGGAAGGGTGACAGAGGTCCTTCGGTGAAGGGCGTCATATTCATAAGACAAGGTTAACCCATTAGCCAGTGTCTCCTCTTCGAGGTCTCCATAGATGTTGTAGGAGCGCACGGTTATGGTTCCTTCGATCAAATCCTCAATCTTTTTGAGTTGATCAAGGGCATCGTAACTATAGCGATAGTGAATTGTTTGATCTGAGGAGAAGAATTCCTTTAACCGACCCTTCTTATCATAAGTGTAATGGAGCGTGGAGCCATCATGCTTAGTAACTAATTTCTTTTCTCCGAGCTCGTTATAAGAGAGGGTCTTAATACGTAATGAAGGGGTTCCTACTGCATCAACTCTTCTTTCGGGGCGGCCAAGGGGATCATAGGCGAAGACCGTGATTTGGGGCGCTGCCTTTCTACCAATTACATCTTCAACTGTTTTGACACACTGACCTGCACTGTCGAAGAGCTTCTGACACCAAGAAACAACACCTTCCATTGGGCTTTTTTTAATAATTTCAACTTCTCGTTGAAGAGTGTCATAGTTGGTGATTGTGGCCTCACCTTTTGGATTGGTGACCTTTTTTTGTAGAACCTTCTGTCCGTCATAATTGATGTGTTTATGATTATATTTTGTTGTCGTGACGTGACCCTCAGGGTCTACCATCCTTATCTCTCGCCCCAAAGGGTCAAAATCCCAGGTTGTCACCTGGCCGCCAATATTTTTTAATGTGCAGCAGTCGTTACAATCGTATTCGTAAACTGTGGGGCAATATTTCCTCTCATCATCCTCAACCCACTCTTCTACTACGCGATCTTTAACATCACGAATGGTCACAAAGGAGGCAACAAGCTTTCGCGCCTGGAAATGACTCTTTTTGTAGAGCTGACCCATATTATCATATTCGAATCGAGTCTCCTGATCTCCTCGGGCTATCTTTACAGTGCGACCTGCATAGTCATAATCTGTAAAGGTGTTAATTCCCAAAGCATCTGTATGACTGACGAGTTTGTCACCTTGATAATCAAAGGTTTCAACAGCGATGACGTTTCCATTCCTTGTAGCCTGTTTCTTTTCCTTTAATCTCTGAAGATTGTCATACTCATAGAGTATTCGTAGGCCATTTTTTGCAATAGATTCTCTTAACGTTCCGTCGAAGTTATAGATATTTTTTTCCTCAGTGCCATCGGGATAGCAAATGTGAGCGGGTTTGTCATAGAAGTTATAACTGGTCTCTTTCACATTCCCAAGAGCATCTACCTCTTTGGTGACGCGGCTGAAGATATCATATTCCTGTTTGAGAACCATCTGCTTCAAATTTTTTCTTTCGTCTGAACAGAGGGGCAGCTTTGTCTCTATAACGCGACCGAAACGGTCGTTTAAGAAGTGAGTCTCATTCCCAAAGGGATCGACAGTTTTTATGCGATGATTAAGCCTATCGTAGCTATGTTCTGTGACAAGCTCCCCAACCCCATCGATGATCTCCTTTTCCACAATCAGTCGATTCATGAAGTCATATTTCAACTCACGAATCTTTCCTGGATGTGGTCCAACCTCGAGTATGAGATTGCTATTGTCATCAAAATCTCGCTGGATCACCTCTCCCGTAGGTGTGGTTTCATATTTGCAATTGCCATTTCGGTCGTAGTCAAAAGTGAGTGTGTATATCAGCTCATCATCAGACCCAAAAAATTCCTCTTTGCTTTTTCCACCAAGAAAATGGTATTGGAAACAACGTTTTGAAATCAGCTTCTCTCTTCCACTTTCGAGATCCAATCCATACTCTCTAACCGTTCTTGGAAGTCCATAACATAGAGTGCAGTGGAAGAAGTAACGGTAGGTGATCCGTC
>JAJFMK010000174.1 GCA_021772215.1 Chlamydiota bacterium
TCTTTTGCCATGATAGAGATGAACTCTTAATGAGGGCAGATAGCGGCTAATCTCCTTTTGCCAGTGAAAGAGGAGCGATCTGGGAACGACGATGAGTGCCGGCTTGTCAGCTTCGACCAAAGAGAAGAGGCTGATCACCTGAACAGTCTTACCAAGCCCCATATCATCAGCTAAAAGGGCGCCAAGACCGGCCTGGTAGAGGTTGTTGAGCCAAGAGAGTCCCTCTTTTTGGTAGGGGTGCAGGTTGCCTTGGAAGCGCGATGAGGGTTCCATCGAGCCCCCTTTGGGATTAACGAGTGCCTCGAGATTCTCTCCGACCAAGCAGCGGCTCTCTTCTATGATAGCTTGGCTGGGCAAGGAGCCATTTTTTGCATATGAGAAAGAGACTAAAAGTTCGCCAATGGCGCCTTCACCTTTAGGTGGTAAAAGTCCCACCTTCTCGCCCAATGGAATGAGATGGTTTTTGCTCTTGAGCTCTTTTGCCTCTATCACCTGCTCTCCAAAGCATAAAGTCCCCTCAACTTTGAGCTCTCCTTTGATGAGATCCACCTTCACATTGTGGGAAGTGAGCGGACAGAGCTCTTGGCCTCTGCTCGTTTTGACCTTGAAGCCAAGCTCTAGGAGGAAGGTGAGAACCTCGGCGACCTTGGTTGACGGGCAGTAGTACTCAGCGTCTCGTTTTTGGTAGCCAGCTTCTAGAAGGTCTGCCTCGAAGTCTGGATTATCGAGGGTAACGAAGAGTCCGAGGGGGTCTTTAAAGGTGAGTGTGGGGGCTTTGATCTGGAGGTTCTCTTTAACCGTGAGATCAACAGGAGGCTCCTCTAGACTAAGATCTTCGATCTGATCTTTTGTGATGGAGGCCTTTTCTCCTCTTTTCGCCGATAAGAAGTGGTCGAAGGGGATGATTTGCGGACTCAAGTAGAGACACTGCCTGGTGATGATAAGGGGTGTGGGCAGGGTAATAGCCAGATCGGCATCCGATAGGGAAAAGCGGCGCTCCTTAATGGAACAGCTGATGGTGGCTTCATCGTCAATAACGTCATAGTGAAAGAGAAGCGGCGTGAAGAAGTTGCAGATGAGGGGCCGCCCTTTAAAGGTGAGTTTCCCGGTGGTGGCCATGAGACGAAAAAAGGGAACTACCTTATTTGGGGGTAGAAGGTCGCCTTTTAGAAAGGAGGCGGCCTCCCTCTCTTCTGGAGTCAAATTTTTATGATTATAAGAGACCTTAAGGCTGCCCTCTTTCTCTTCAATTGACCAAACTGTGTTATCCATCATACAATGATTATATGAGCCGACTGAAGATTCTCCAAGAAGAGAAGTTCGATCAAAGAAGAAAAAACTGGGAGAGCAGTGAAGAGATTTTTCAACGCTGCTATCCGATCAAGCGTTTGAAAAAACTTCCCAAGATGGTTGGCATCACCGAAGAGGCAAAGCGCTATCTTAAGTGGAAGGCGCTTAAGTGGATAGCAAAAGAAGATCATACCGGCGGCGTCAGAAGAGAGATTTTAAAGCACCCCTTTCGCTATGGCTTCCGCTACCTCAAGTCTCTCTTCAAAAGGAATTCTTTTAAGCGCGATGAGGACTTCTATCTCTACGGTATTGACTCTGTTGAAGATTTTTACAAGCTCATAGATGAGAATTCCCTCCTCGTTGTTGGTTTCTCCTACTGCCAAAAGCCGCTTGAATGTCCTTCAGGCCGCTTCACCGATCAATGCACAAATGAGCTAGGCCATCCTGTCTGCTCCCAATGTCCCATCGGTAAGATGCGCACTCTGATGCCCAAAAGCGCTATTCCCCTCATCATTCCCACTGTTCACTACATCGGTGAACAGGTGCTAAAACTGGCCCATGAGAATCCAAAAAAGCGCATTCTATTTCTGATAACCGCCTGCGAGATGACCCTTGAGATGTTTGGCGACTTTGGGAATATGGTCGGCATTCAGGGTATCGGCGTGCGCCTCGATGGCCGAATCTGCAACACCATGGAGGCGTTCGCCCTCTCCGAGCGCGGCATCAAGCCGGGTCTCACCGTTGTCCTTAAAAGCACAGAGGAGCGGATGTTAGAAATCTTGAAGAAAGTTTATTAATAGATTGCGTTTTTATCTGTTTTTATTTAACATCGCACCATGGTAATTAATTTTATTTTTCCGCCACGCGGACCGGTCTCTTTCGATAGTAAAGAACCCTTTTTAAGAGCTAGGGGCTGGTTTCAATCAGCTTTGAGAGAACAGGCAAAAGAGGTTCCAGCTGAAAATATTAAAAATATTTTCAAAAAGGAAGATGATTTTGAGGGAGCTTGGGGAAAAGAGGTCCTCTCATTACTCAAAGAGGAGACACTGCTTGATCTTGCTGGCATTTCTCAAAATGAGTTGTCGACTCTTCAGACAAAAGATCTCTCACTAAGGGATAGAGCTCTTGATAGCGTTATGCAAAGGAAGATGAGAGGTGTCTTTAACGAGATGCAGTCTGACTTTGTTTACATGGTTGACAACATCATCACATTGTTAGTTGAGACAATTGGCCTTCAAGATATTGCTGGAAATGAGTTGGAACAAGTTTATGGACGCGATAGTGGTTCAGCAAAGTATCATTTTGAGACTGTTCTAGCGATGCTTCTTATTCCCTCAACAGTTTTTACCTATTTTGTGGGAAAAGTGAAGACGCCAGCTCTCGCGATTTTACTTACGACAGCAACAGTTTTAGGTGCGATAAGCTTAATGCTTTTTTACGTGCGCTTTTTAAAGCTCTGCCCAAAAAAGTGTCCAGGTCTCGATAACATGAACGAAATAGCAAAGCGAGAGAGGCAAGATCCCGTTTTTGAGAGGAGAGATCTTTTAGAAAAGATTGAAGCTGCCCTTGTGTCGGGTCAAGGAGTTCTTTTAGTTAGTAAGCCGGGTGTTGGGAAGAGTTCGCTTGTTAAGTCTCTAGTTGAGAGAATTGAAAGAGGTCGCTCTAGTCAAAGTTTATGTGGGAAGCAGATCTTTTCTTGCAATGCGGGTTCATTTGATAAACATAACCATGAAGATTCCACAAGCTTCAACATAATTAAAAGTGTCTTTGGTCGCCATGAAGATCAGGTGATTTTCTTCTTCGATGAGATCCATGCAGCTTTTCATGGAGATAGAAACCCCTCAGACGAAATCAAGACCTTTGTTGACCGTTTCCATTCCACCATTGTGGCGACAACGAATGATGGCTTAGATAAGTTTAGTGAGGACAAGGCCTTTATGCGCCGCTTTGTCAGAATCGATGTTAATGAGTTGAGCGAGTCTGAGCTTAAGGCCTCTTTATATCAACTCCTGCGTCATAAAAATAGAGAGCTTGGTTGTGATGAAGAAGCAATGGAGACGGTTTTAACAAAAGCCAAAGAGGCGAAAGGTACCTCTAAGGTCCACGCCGCTCATAACACACTTCGTGAAGCGATCTTTAAGGCCACTCATCTCACCTTTGACGATCTAGAAAGAGAGGTTCAAAAACTCACTGTCGAACAAGAAAATGCGGATAACGGCTATCTCCATCACGGAGCAAACACCGAAGGACCAAACGAGTTAAAGGCGAAGAATGAGGAACTCACTCAGAAAAAGAGGCAGCTAGAGACCATCCGTAAAATTGAGAAGGTCTACGCTGATGTTTGGAGTAACTCCTTTAAACTAGCTGACAAAACGCCTCGACAGTGGCTTGAAAACCGTGCTCTTCTCAATCTTCTCCAAAAGATTCTTGAAGAGAGAAAGCAGCTGCTAGGCCTTCCCCCTAAGATTACAAAAGATCTTGTTGAGTCTCTAGCAGCACTACCTGAAGTAGTAGATCAAAGCTAAAGAGACTGTCTTCTTTAGTGCATAAAGCCGAGATCAATTAAAAATATATGAACAAGATAGGCAGGATAGGGGATTTTTGATTGTATATAATTTTTTTAGGTAAGAGTGTCGATCAGCTCTTTTGTCAGCATAGGAGGTAAACCAAGATTTATTTTCCTCTCTTGAATGACGCCTTGAAGAAGCTTTAGAAGGGCCTTGTTTTCAAGCCATTGCCTCTTGGCTTTATCGGCAAGTCGATAGGAATCATTCCAAACGCGAACATAAACTGCTTCAATTTTTCGGATCTTTTCTAATTGATTTTTTTTGTCCGCAAGCTCTTTTTCCTTAACTTCTAGCTGGGATGGGATCTCCCTCTTTTCGCCATGATGCATATAGGCATGTTCGGCATTTTTTTTCTGCACTTGCAACTGTTGGATTTCACTTTCCAACGCCTCAAAGGTGAGGTAGGTAGCTTTTGAAACAGCTTCTCTTAATAAATTCTGAGACTTGTTAATTTTGCCATTAGCTTTTTTAATAATTGCATCAATTGCCTCAGACTCTATGAGAAGTTCTTTGTTTTTTCTATGTAGTAGCTGGTAAAGGGAGACTTTGATATCTTCTTCTTTTAGCTCGCTAAGATCAATCCGTTGAAAACGGCGCAAAAAGGCGGTTTGACCCTCAAGCTTCTTAAACTCTGTATCTGTTGTAGCAATTATGATCGAGCGAAAGCGATCGAAAAAAGTTTTTAGATCGTTAGAGGCATCTTTCCCACTTTCATTTAGGTTGAAAGCCGCATGGATCTCATCAAAAAATAAGATTACTTCGTCTTCATACCTGTCAAACCTGGTTTTGATCTCCTTTAAGCTAACGTAGTCACTACCAAAATAGGAATTAATGGAGTTGGCATTGCAAGAGAAAACCTGCTTTTTCTTTATTTTTTCAGAGCATTCCCCCTTTTCAATTCTTTCTGCCAAAGAGCGAACAAGAGAGGTTTTACCAACTCCCGACTCTCCTACTAATAGCACACCCTTTCCGGATTCAAAGGCTGTTTCGATTCTTCGTAAAGCATCCTCCCGCACGAAGGTAGGTTCTTCGGTTCCTCTTTTTGCGAGCTGGTTTAGATTATCAAGACCCGGACATTGTCTTGGACAAGGTTTTAAGAATCGGTTGTAGCCTATGATGGAGATAATAGCGCTTAAAACTGTTAAGATTGTTAGTAAAAGGGCAAAGGAGGCCACGCCGACAGAAGCCATGTAAAAGCCAAAAACCGTCGAGGGAACCAGGATCACTGCCAGAATTCTTTCAAATCGAAATTTGGCTTCCTGAGCCGAACGGGTGTAATGGGTGTACTCATTGGACATCGCTTCTTGTAGACCGACAAAATCGATTAATATTGAGATCATATGATCAAAAAAGTAAGGAAGATGAGAGCATATTTCTCTAACGATGCTTTGCGCTCTTCTTTGCATGACACTCTCTAGAGCGTTGTCCCGAAGAGTAAGCTCCGTTGCCATATACTCATTTAATTGCTCCTTTTTGATTCCAGCAAGCTCTAATAGGGTCTCTTCTTTAATGCAGGATAGGATCTGCTTTCCCCAGTTACCCTCAAAGTCTGTCTCATTTCTAAAGATTCTTTTGATATCTGCAGATGGCGTCTCGCTTAACTGCTCTCTCAAGTTCCATTGAAACCATTCACTAGATTTCAGAAAAGAGCTTTTTAGATCTAATTGATTGTTATTTTTGAAATATAAACAATTAAATACATTCATTAATATTATAATGAGTTAAATTTTTATAAAAGTCAATTATTATAATATTTATTATATGTATGAAAAGAAAATATTGACAACACCTACCTCCATCACGGCGAACTGAAAGAGGGACCCTCACAATTAAAGAGAAAGAAAGAGGAGCTGGCTCAGAAAAAGAGGCAGCTAGAGACCACCCACAAGATCGAGAAGGTCTACGCCAATATTTGGAGCAACTCCTTTAAACTAGCTGACAAGGCGCCTCGGCAGTGGCTCGAAAACCGGGCTCTGCTCAACCTCCTCCAGAAGATCCTCGAGGAGAGAAAACAGCAGCTAGGTCTTCACCCCAAGATTACAAAAGATCTCGTTGACTCTCTAGTACTACCCGAAGTAGTAGATCAAAGCTAAAGAGACTGTCTGTCTTTCGGTTCGGCCGGAGAAAGAGCCTTTGTGAGATTCCAGAGGGAAGCCTAACAAGGGGTGATCTGCATCGCCGCTAAATTCACAGCACCAGCTGTAGAGATATTGCATCCTTAAAGAAAGAGAGCAGGTGACCTTCTGTTCCAATCCTAAACCAAGACGACCTGTCGAGTAAGAATTAAATTCGCTGCCCCAATCAATCGTATTTGAGCTATCTGCGTCGATCAAAGGTATCAGATGAGAGTTAGCGCGTATTTTTGTTTTCCCAAATCCTACACCGCCAACTAAATAGAGAAGTAGACAATCATTGATGACGAATCCTGGCCTTAAATCGACTGTTAACTCAGCGGTGGGTTGGTGAAGTGAGAAGCTGTCAGATAGCAGGAGGTCATTAGGGGTATCAGTGCTGGCTGTGTTTACATCAAGTTTGGTTTTGATATCAGAAAAGTTGCCTCCAACTTCTATACCAAAATAACCACAGCCGCTTTGCCATCCATATCCTAGAAACAGTTCGCCAAGTGGCTCGATATCGTAAAGGTGGCTACTGCTGGTCGAGGAGAGCTGTTGATCAACGTTAGCTCCACTGAAGTTCCTCTCATATTTTACCAAACCTGTGGCAGCAGCTCCTCCGACGCCGGCGTAGAAGCCGTCGAAGGCACCTTCGGCTTGAAGAGAGGCGGTGATAAGGAAAAGGGGGGTGATAAGTATTTTTATGATGTTTGACATAGGTGAAGCCTTTTAAATGGTTTATGGCGCTCCTGTTCGTGGTAGGGGCGTACACGTTCTTGTTTTGTGCAATCTGTGCAGCAGCAGCCGATGTGTTCTTTAAGGCAGCTTTTACAGGATAGGAAAAGGTCGTTACACTCCATATTGGCGCAGTTGTAGTAGTCATCGATTTCAGAGGAGCAAAAAGAGCAGCGGCCGACCGTTTCGGTAGGCTCTTCGCTGATAGGAACAACTAGGCGGTCGTCGAAGACGAAGAGTTTGCCCTCCCAATGTTTACTGCCCTCTTTGAGTCCGTAGTTGATGATGCCGCCGCCGAGCTGGTAGACAGTTTTGAAGCCGCGGCGAAGGAGCATTGAGGAGAAGAGCTCGCAGCGGATGCCGCCGGTGCAGCACATCATGACCGGTTTTTCTGGGTTATGCTCTTGTTTGAGGTCGTCGGCCCATTTTTCGAAATCACGAAAGGTGTTGCAGGGTGGCTTCTTCGAGCCCTTAAAGCGTCCTATCTCCCACTCATAGTCGTTACGCACATCGAATATAGGCGGACAGTCGTCGCTCTCCATCAGCTCGCGCCACTTTTCCGGGGTGACAGAGGTCCCTCGATGCTTCCAGTCGATGTCGATGTCGATAGCGACAAGTTTGGGTCTTGTCTTGATGGTTAAACGGGGAAAGCAGTGCTCATGCCATGTGTGGAGCTTGAAGACCACATCTTCGAAGGGGGAGTGGCTCTTTAGCCACTCCATGTAGGCGTTGGCAGCTTCGGGAGTGGCGGACATCTGTCCATTGATCCCATGTTCAGCGACGTAGATGCGTCCCATCAGGTCATGCTCTTGGCAAAACGCCTTTTGAGCTTTGACTTCGGCTTTAGGGTCTTCGAGCTTTGCGATGTGGTAGAAGGCTAAAACGAGGTGGGAGTCGTCCATAGAAAATTAGTTGAGCGCCTCGTCAACCAGCTTTTTGATTCCCTCTTCGTCGAGGATACCGACGTAACGGCTCACCTCTTTACCGTCGCGGTAGACCACGAGAGTTGGGATGGAGCTTACCTGCGCTTGAGCTGTTGTGTTTTGCGCCTTTTCAACGTCGAGCTTAGCGATTTTAGCTTTGCCTTTGTAGTCGACAGCTAGCTTTTCAACAATCGGGGCGATCATACGGCAGGGGCCACACCAGTCGGCGTAGTAGTCGACCAGGGTTACACCCTTGGAAGTTTTTTCTTGAAAGTTGCTGTCATCTAGGTACTCAATATCGTCCGCCATCTCATTTCTCCTTAGTTAACTATTAAATATCTCAAAATTATGGCTTTTTTGCAAGGTGAAGCGCGCCATATAGACCAATGCCAACAGAGGTGGCTAGGTTAAGGCAGCGCTTGCCTTCGATCATCGGAATGTGCACAAAGCGCTCTTCCCACTTCTCAAAAAAGTGAGGGGGTAGTCCTGCGGTTTCTGAGCCAAAAATGAGGATGTGATCATCGCTGTATTCGATATCGGTATAGTTTTTTTTAGCGTGGCTTGAAAAGAGTGAGAAGGGGCAAGAGGTTTGATCAAGGTAGGATTCGAGGTCGTCGATAAAGTCGACGTTGACACCCTCCCAATAGTCGAGGCCGGCTCTCTTCAGATGGCGGCTGGCTGTGCTAAAGCCTAAGGGGCGCACCAAAATGAGATCTGTCCCTGTTACAGCGCAGGTGCGGACGACGTTGCCTGTATTTTGTGGAATCTGCGGCTGAAAAAGAATAATCTTCAACTAAGTTTTTGATTTATCATCGACGCCGTAAAACCCTTCCGTTCAGGGGAGGGATATAAGGCGCCTCTTGTTGTAAACTTTCCTAACATATATACTAACCTTACTGTTGATGGAACAGGCTGAGACAAGTTCCTCTAAACAAACCATCATTAAAAATTAGCTCTCGGAATAGATAGCTTGGGTATCCAAATCCCTAGAAGCCCTCTCCACACCTTAATTGTGGTACGAGCAGAGGAACCCTTAATCGGGAGAAGCC
>JAJFMK010000175.1 GCA_021772215.1 Chlamydiota bacterium
TCAGGGCCATTTCTTTTGGTGCCGGGAAAGGAGGTGTACTGGAAGATATATTCGTTGGCTGTAGAGGGAGGTGCGGGGTAATCCTCCCAGCCATTAGCTACCACATCCTGAACAAGCGTTCTCGTCTGGTCCGTGTGGCAGTACCAGCAGCCTTCAATTGCATAGATATGTTCACCCTGCTGGATGAGATCTTTTCTCGAAACAAAGCTAAAAGGGGAGCTCGTCAACTCCTCTATTGAGGCGATCTGGTGACCCTTAGAATCATATGTAAAGCCAACCCCTTTTGGCGTGTGAATCTCGCGTACCCTATACTCTTGCGGATTTTTGACATAGAGTACCCCTTTGTTCTTTTGATAGGGCACTTTTGGCTCTTCAAGGAGGGTAAAATCCTCATCGACCCAATTTTCTAATGCCCCTTCAACTGAGGAGTAGACAAAGAGCTCATCTTGCTTGGGGTCGGTCAGCTCAAAATGTCCGCTCTTTTTTTCTTCAAGTATAAGAAGTCTTGAGGTGAGCTTAAGCGTCTCATCATCCCCTTTGGTGACATACTTTTGCAGCTCCTCAGGCGCCTCGATCTTAACCGTGGGACCTTCGACATAGGCAAAGAGGGTAAAGCCGTTGACCGCTCTTTGTACAAACTGAAGCTCATAGGAGCCTGTGGCACTATTGGAGATGTAGCTGTAAGGGTCGGAGACTTCATACATCTGCAGCTGATATTCGCTTGAGGGGTCAATCCAGCTCGAATCGACATAACGGGGCGCAACTAAAGTGATGACAACAGCAAAGGAGAAGAGAAAAAGAACCCCTATAACTGTGTAGATAAATGAGCGTTCAACCATGACGTTTGATCCCCACTGTCTTCTCTTCATGAGGTTTTAGTATGATGGTGTTAAAAATATTGACCACAAAAAGGATCGCCCCTGAAGTCACAAGGACGCCACCAACCGTGCGCATTAACCACCAAGGGCGCATCAGAGCGACAGTCTCAATGAAAGGGAGCTGACTGTAGTTTTGCACATATTGAGCATAGCTATGTCCATTTGCCCAGTTGGCCCACTGTAGTCCCTGGATGAAGCCACCAATCCAGAGAGGGATGATAAAGAAGAAGGAGCCAATGATACTTAAAGTGAAATGCCAATCCATCAAAGATTTCGACCAGATGGGGCGCTTCATCATCACTTCGACAGCATAGTAGATTCCTCCCACCGCAAAGAAGGTGAAGGTAGAAAAGAGGCTCACATGTGAGTGGCCGATCACCCAGTCAGTTTTTGAGGTGATCTCGTTGATGTTGCGCAGCGCCATTAGAGGCCCCTGGATGCAGGTGATAAGGTAGAAGACGTTCCCCATGATAATGAATTTGATCGGCACACTTTCGAGATATTTATGCCAGTTTCCTTTGAGCGTTCCAAAGAGGTTCGTAACGACGGTCCAGACAGGGATGAATAGCCAGATTGAGAAGACGATAGAGGTGGTCTGAAGCCATTGTGAAACCGGTCCATGGATGATATGGTGCGCTCCAATCCAACCGTAGGTGAAGGCAATCGCCCAGAAGCCGACCATCGAGAGCTTGTGGCTGTAGATAGGCGTCTTTGCCAGCTTAGGCAAAAAGTAGTAGGCAGCGGCCAGTCCCATCGGGGTAAAGATGAGCCCCACAAGGTTATGGACATAGAAGAAGCTGGCGTTTACCTTGGACATTCCATCGGGCAAAAAGTAGAGATGGAACCATCCTGCATAGACAGTGATTGTAGTCCAGATCATCGTTCCCATCGTATACCAGAGGGAGACATACATCTTTTCAATCTTCCGTTTGGCAATGGTCATAAAGATATTCACGACGATCATGACCCAAGCCACCACAAAGAGAAGCTTGATCGGAATCCAGCCGATCAACATCGGAAGCTCCGCATACTCCCAACCCCAGTTGGTTCCAAAAGGGTAGGAGTTGTTGCCAATGATGAGAACGGTCCACCAGAGAATGGCTGCTGTGACCGCCAACTTAGGGCTCCAGAGCGGCACACCGCAGAGTCTTGGCACAAAATAGTAGATGAGCGCCACATCGGCACTTAAGAGCCAAAGGAGCGTTACGGTGCCGACATGGACAGGACGTACACGGCCAAAGTGGATATACTCGCCCTGGAAATAGTCGGGCAGTAAAAAGCCATTGATGGAGATAAAGACGCCAACTAGCATCCCCCAAAGTAGGAAGATGAGGGAGGGGTAGAGCATCCATTTGACCGCTCGATCGTCATAAACCACTCTCTCTTTTTTTACAGCTTCACTCACTATTGATCTCCTTAATAATCGCTGACTGCTTTGCCAACCCTCTCTCATTTTCTCCAACGACCGTTTCAAACTCTTTGAGAAGCTTCACCCAGATGTCTTTTTGCTCTTCTATGGCGCGGATCTCCTCTCTTCTTTGAGGGGAGGCAATCCTTTGGGAGAGGTGATCAATTTGGCGCTCGTAAGCGTTGATTTCCTGTTTAATCTCACCCTCAATCTGCTCTACAATCTGCTCACGCCTTTTAGAATCGCCCTCTTGGACCTCGAGGCGCCCCTCATCGAAGCTAAACCGCTCCTCTTCGAGTTTGAGCCACGCTTCAAAGAGAGGATAGAGTTTGGCGCTCTCCTTCTTGCTGATGATCATATTTCCCAAAGTGGAGCGCATAGCTTTTTCACGCCCAAGCTGCTTTTCCAGCTGATCGACAAGCTCTTTTTTCTTAGGGTCAGCCTGAGTCTTTGCTCTAAGGAGGGCGCGTTCGGACCTATCATAAACCGTATAGAGAGCATTTCCTAAGCTTTTTCGAGCTCTCTCCTCTTCGCTCAAAGAGCGGATGTACATCACAAGCTGCAGCCGCTGCAGCGCTGTCGTTGTCTCTCCAAAGGAGGTCATCGCTGTGCCAGGTACGCCATACTTAATCGAACGAAGAAGCCTCACATCATCTCGTGTCTCGATCCAGTCGAGATTTGTCAGCATGCGCGGCTTCGCCTCCTCCATCGTCTCAGCGCGCGCGCCGGCACCATCAGCCTCAGGGCCATGGCAGACGGCGCAGTGAAGCAGAAAGAGTCTCCTCCCTTCCGCGAGGTTCTCATCGGTGTAGTAGCGCTTTTTGATGGTATAGTATCTCGTCTCGGTGCCATCGACAGGATGTTCTTTCACATCAAAGAGATCGCTCACAGTAAAATTGGCGAGGGGCAGTTTAAACCAGTCGAGGTTGATAAATCCCGCCTTCAGAGAGGTCGGCTTCTCTAATTTGGGAAGGTTGTTCTCTTTTTCGAGATCTTCGATCACATCTTCAGGGGTATAATCCCATTTTGGCGTCTCCCTTATCACCCGCTTTCCAGGAAGCCCTTCAAAAAGCCAGTCGACAAGTGTTTTCGCCTCTTCTTCAGTGATGACAGGCGGTCCATAGCCTTCGCCCTTCTCCGGCCACACCTCACTCCAGGGCGGCATCGGCCCGCCCGGGATGCCATGGACAATCGATTCGACAGCGCGCTCCTTAGTGAGGTTGCGCAAGAAGTCGGCGCTACGTAAATTTTTCGGGATTGGATAGATCCACTCCGCCACGGGGCCATTACCCTTCCTTGAATCTCCATGACACTGCGCGCAAGTGATATCATACGCCAGCGCCGGATCGAAACCAAAGGTCTCCCACACTTTTCTAAGCTGGTCGCGATTTTTCTTGCCCAGCTGATCTAGCATGTAGGTGAGCTGCCAAAACTTCGTATTGTCAAACGCAAAGGCGGGCATAATAGAGCGCGCCACGTGGGTAGTGGGGCTCCAAAAATGTTCCATCAGCCACTGATCGGAGCGGTAGACACCTGACCAGTTTGGCTTGGGTCCCACAATTTTTCCAAGACCATATTCTTGGACATAAGTCATCAAAACAAGGCGCACGATTTTGCGCCAATCATCTTGATCTTTAGCCCTGTTGGCGAACTGGAAGGGGGCATAAAAGCTGCGGATCAGCTGCGGATCCATCTTTTCTAGCTTATCAAGCGTTCCGGGCTCTTTAACGCCCTCTTGGATGCGTTCATTGATCTCATCGCGACTGTTTTCAATGATCTGGACCAATTCAGAGGAGCCCACATTTTCGGGGATAAGCCCCCTAAACCACTGTTTTTCTCTGTACAACTCTTCAAAAGAGGGCTTCTCCTTTTCGATTGTAAAGCCAACAGAGGATTCGTAACCTTCGAGGCGGTGGCAGGCAGCGCAGCCTTGCGTAGCAAAGGTGATCATGCCCGCCTCGACACTTTCGATCGTCTTTAAATCGACAGGCATCTCTAGAGCGCCCTTTTCTCCCGCCTCCCAGGCGCGAAGTTCTCTTTGTCGCTCGACGGGAGAGCTGTAGAGATCTTTGCCTCGCTGAGCGAGTAGGAAGACCATCAGATCCTGCAGCTCCTCATGGTCGAGATGAGGGTTGGGC
>JAJFMK010000176.1 GCA_021772215.1 Chlamydiota bacterium
ATCTGAAAGACCTTGCCACCCAGGGGGGTGCTTCTGACGAAAGATCACCTCTTTGTCCGGACCAAAGAGCGCTTTCCATCGTTGGACCCTGCGCTGCAAAGTTCGCAGTAACCTATCAGGGAACTGGCCGGTATGCCGCAGTTGTAACTCTTCTAGAAGTGTCTTGGCTTGAACGTGGGGATTCGTTTCAAGCAGAGGCACCAGCTCACTTTCCCAAACATCTTTAAATGGATCTTGGCGCGTCTTCCAGTTTCGGTCAGTCCGCGCTTCTTGATGCTGACGCTTTTCAATATTCCGAGCTGAACGCTCGCTAAAGCCTGCCATAGCAGCGGCTGAAATTTGGGATTTTCCCTTTTTTCGGTAACTCATGAATAACCTAATTTGCTTTTGATTGATTCGTTGACCTGTCATCGACCCACCTTCTTTTAAAAAAAAGATAGGTTGAATCCAGACGTCAATTACCGGCAATCCTAATTGTCGTTACCCGGCAGTCCTAATTGTCGCTGTACAAATGGGATAGAGCGAGTGAACCGTGAGATTAAGCGACGAACTCGAGTAGCAGTGCTTTTTCCTAATAAGGAGTCAGCTCTACGATTAGTGACAGGCGTGATTATCGAAATCCACGAGGAGTGGGTGACGGGAAAACAATATTTAAACATGAGCCCACTGCTGAACTAGGGCTTGAAATAGGAATAAATCGAAGGAAGAAAAGAAGAGGGAAATTTAATTTACAGAAAAAGTGTTGCTTTATCCCTAATAAAATGGATAGTGGCATCAAAAAAGCAAGAGTGTTGATAAACCATAATCCCGTCATTTAAAAGCTTCGCTGCAAAAACGTTCAAGTCACTCTTATTACAACAATTTTGTTTAATGACTTCACAAAAGTCTCCACCCAAAAGATTTTGAGATGACGCTCCCTGTTCTTCTAACGAGGCAAAAGAGGGAAGTAACCAAGCTATCTCCTCATTTTCCTGAATGTATAGCACTGCTGATAGCTTTGTGATTTTCAGGTAAGCTAAAAGAGCTGAACCGGTAATCGATTGATCTTTTCCTCCAAGAATTGAGGCCTCAGAGATTTCACTGATCTGATTTCCAGAGAGATCCTTTACTTTACATTTGGTGATTCTTTCTTGAATGCCCCAAAGCTCTAAAACTACGGGGATATCCTTTCCATAAGCCGTGTAGTTGTATAGCAAGGATGGTTTTGATTCCACGCTATTTGTTGAATTTGTCATGGCTAGTTCTCCTATTTTCCCATCAAAAAGAAGGCACCCCAAAGATATGGCTCACCGGGGTAGGTTTTTCGCTGTGTCAACATCGCCTCTCTTAAGGCTTCAGCATTTGTCATGTTTTTGTTAAGAATACAGTCGTAAAAATCTACGGCAATTGATTGCGTAATATTGTCTGAAATTTTCCAGTGGGTTGCAATGACCGCGGGGACTCCAGCCCCGAGAAAGGCCCGGGAGAGGCCTATCACTCCCTCCTGCTTTTTCGATCCTTTTCCACTATCACAAGCACTTAAAAAGACAAGGTTAGCATCTAGTTTTTTGGGGATCTGATCTGCAAAAAGTTTAACTACCTTATTATCTTGATCTGCCAAACGCAGGGCGCCTTCAAAAACGGAGTCAATATTCATTCGTTCTTCTGCTAGGCCGTGGCAAGCAATGTGAATATACGAGGCTTTGGCAAGGTGATTAAGTAAATTTTCTTCTGTTACCTTTTTTCCTGCCAGCAATTCTGGATTTGGAAGTTTACTTGCTAGACTTTCGCCTTCCTCAGCTGCTCCACCAAGGTGATCGTCCTCATTTTCTGTGTGGGGATTGGCTACAATAAGTGAATGACCACTGATTTCGCGCGTTTGTTTTATCGACCAGTCATATACTTTAACCGAGGGCGCCGTCGTGATAAGGTATCTGTCAATTAAATATTCTCGCTTACCCTTTTCTTTTTCTTTATAGAGACAGCTAAAGGGGAGATCTCGCATGTAGGCGTCGGCAATAAAGGTGATACTGCCGTTGTCAGACGGAAGCCATTCTTCAATCGGATTAATGAAAACCTGATAGAGCATCTTCAAATTCTCAGAGAGCTCAATATTCGGATCAACCGTATCTTCCTCCGGCTGAATCAATGATTCAAGGGTTAATCTACCACCACGAGATTGTTCCTTTGGGTTCTTGCTGTTTTCTTCGTTGAATAGGGAAATTTCCTCTCTTATATCTACAGGAAGCTCTAAACTTTTTGAGAAGAGTTTATTGCCTCTTACCACCCAAACGTGAGCATTATCGGCTATTGACCTCGAATAGATAATAAAGGTTGTATTATCTCTTTTGGCGATCAACTGAATCTCACTTACTTTTAAAGGAAAAGTAGTATCACTGTTAGAGAGTAAGTAATAGAGCGCTTTTGCTCGTCCCTCCTCGCAGACTTCAAGCGCTTTTTCCGCTTTGTTGGTGACGATGTAGTCGCACTCAAGCTTGCGATAGGCTACTGACTGCATTTCAAAGATGGAAATTTTCCATTCGTTGCGTTTCAAATTTCTCTGTATTTCTGAGAAAATTTCAATGGCACGGGTGAGAGCTTTTTCCGATTCTGTGTAATTTCCCTGATTAAAGTAGGGTTGCCCAAGGTTAAAGTTAGCTATTGCTTCGCTCTCTTTGTATTGTAGGTTTTGTGCGATTTCCCGATTTTTTTTGTGGTAATTAATCGCTTCTTCATAATCTTTAAGAGCATTGTAGGCATTGCCGAGGTTTCCGCAGGCCCTCATTTCATCCTCTGGGCTCCTTACTTCACGGGCGATTCTTAGGTGTATTTCATGATAGTCAATTGCTCTTTGATACTCTTTCTTGTGGTAGTAGATATTGCCGAGGTTTCCGTTGGCGGTTCCCTCGCTCTTTCGGCTTCCTCTTTCCTTTGCGATGGAAAGGCATTTTTCAGCATATTCAATAGCCTTCTTATCGTCTTCAAGGAGTCCGTAGGTACTACTAAAATTACCACAGGTCGTTTCTTGTCCCTCTAGGTCCTTGTTTTCCTTTGAAATTGACAGGCAGTTTTCAAAGTATTCAATCGCTTTTAGATATTCTCCCAAGTGGCGATAGAAAATACCCAGATTGCCGTATGCGTCTCCCTTACTCTTTTGGTCCTTTTCTTCTATCGCAATTTCTAAGTGCTTTTGGTGACATCTCTCTGCTGCTTCGTAGTCAGAAAGCGACAGGTATGCGTTGCCGAGGTTGCCGTAGGCCTTCATTTCACCCTCTCGGCTATTTACTTCAAGCGCGATTTCCAGGGTTTTTTCATGATATTGGATCGCTTTTCGATACTCTCCAAAGGCGCGGTAGACGATACCAATATTACTGTAACAAGCTGCAGAGTTGACTTTGTCCTCTAACAGGATATTGACAAAGAGAGCCTTAGTAAACCAGGCAATGGCTTCCGATAAGCGTGATTTTTGGTTGGCTTGAGTTCCGTTATTGAAAAGTGTTGATCTGAATTCATCTGCACGTTCCTTTGTATCACATTGTTGTTTAATACTTTCTAAAAAATCGTTAGGTATAAATTTACGAAATAATATGTTTACATCCTTTAGTACAAAGGGAACTAGCCAAGCAGCGTTCCCTTTTTTTTGAATCCGCTGTACCGGTGCTAGCTGCTTGGTTGTCAGATAAGTTAACAGAGCTGCGCCGGTAATTGATTGATCATCGCCACCCAAAATCGAGGTCTCGGCGATTTCACTGATTTGATTACCATCCAGGTCTTTGACCACACCTTTTGTAATTCTTTCTTTAAAGCCCCAAAGTTCTAAAGTTACCAAACTGCTTTCTTGCTGAGCGTCATAGCTAGCTAGCAGGGATTGTTCTGATCCGGCGCCGCTTATTGAGTTTGCCATAGCTTTCTCCAAATTTTGGTACGTTATTCTAGGATGCTAGATCAGCTTTCGACTCTAGACGATATTTTAGGTCAATTTATTGAAAGAGGTGAGCATTGGGTCCGGCACACTGGTCAAGGCTTTTCTAGACTTAGTGTAGGCTACTTTTTGCTGAGATAGGTATTGCAGGCAAGGTAAAATTCGTTCCCTACAAGGGGAGATATTAACAAATTCGATCTTGTTTGCAAGAATATTTTTTTTTTAAAGAGGTGTTGATCATTTTGGATGTGGTCGATTTTTCGATTATTTGGCTTCAAGATTTTATATTGAAAGCGTGTATTCTATTGATATTATGTGAGTAATAATAATTGATTTAAAAGAAAAAAAATCGACATTTTTCATCCCAATTTGAACAGCTAATTTGAATCGATTTCTCTCGTCTTGAGAGGACCATATATAGCTTCTTGTTTTGCTGTAAAGGATGGATACTTTCTACAAGATATTCTCATTTTTTTCTTGCAGTCTCTTTACTTTTCAATTTAATTACTGGGGTTGGCACCATCTGTATCGCTCTTCTAAGGTTGGTTAGCCTCCCTATTTGCTATGGTTTGTAGGTGGTTGTTACATTTATTTATTGCTTCTCCCACCCCAAGTCGATTTTCCAATTGCGTAGCTCCCACTTCGATGGCCTCGCGACAAAAGATCTTAGCTTTATCGCATTGCTTTACTGTTAAATAGGCATCAGACAGTTTAAGAAGTGCTTCAATTCGTGTAGGATGTGGAGTGTCTCTTAAGATAAACTGGGCCATGTCAAAGTCATGAGGTACTCGCCTATTATTTAGAGAAAATGCAAGTGCTCCTTTTTTTAAGTATAGATTAGTAAGCTTATAGTGATCTCTATTTAGATGACCGAAAATGTCTTCATAGCTTTTGGAGGCTGTGGTAAATTTCGTTCGCAATAGGGTTGTTATCTCGGCTCTTTTTAATTCAGCATTAGCAATAGCTAGATTATTTTCAGCTGTAACGGGATGTTCCTCACCTAAAGAATCTCGTAAAATAATTTGGGCTTCTTGATACGCTCTGCTGGCACCCAAGAAATTATCACCTTTGAAGGCTATTTTACCGTTTAGGATCGACCTAATCGCTTTATTTAGGCCATTTTCAACACCAATCCTTTCCGCATTGTTAAGAAAAATAGATGCTTTCGGAAGATAATTTTGTTCAATAAAAATTTCTGCTTGAAGAGCAAGAAGCTGTACCTTCAACTCGGGTTTATCATCAAGTTGTCCATCTACAGCTTCGATCACTTTTTGCATTTTGTTTTCGAAGTCCTTTCGTTCAATAAGTAGCCGAAGGAATTCAAGACAAAATTGGAAATAGCACTCAGATTGATGACCGTTACCTCGAGACGCCTCAAACACCGCGTTCATGGTATCATGCCCCTCATCAAGACGGCCCTCTATTCGATGAATCATTCCTAGTATTCTTATTGCAGAGAAGTGATAGGGTAAGCTCTCTGAATATTTATTCTCGATTAAATCACAAATGTCTCTCGCTTCAGAATAACAGGTCGTATACGCCACTAAGTGTTCAGCTGCTTTCAGAAAATGGGTGACGTAATTAGTGTTGGGTATATCGGTCTGCTGAAAGATATCCGCACTGTGCTTTGAAATAGCTGCAATAATCTTTGCCCTTTTGCTCTTTTCATTTATTGACGCATCAGCTAAGAAAGTTCCCAGTTCTTTTAATATCCTTTGTAGCGAAGCAATCTTCTGATCTAGTTCAAGAAGGTTTTCTAAACCTACCGGAAGCTGGATTACACGGCCTTGCCAACTGTTGAAACGAATCAAGCCTTCCTTTGCTAATTCAATCAAGCTGTCTTGGCTGACAAAAGCTGCAGCTGCAGCAGAACTAAATTCCTTTGGCATAAACGGAAGAATTTCACAGAATTCAGCAGCCTGCTCGTCAATTGAACTTAGTTGAAGTATTTTTTGCCTTAACAACCTCATTCTACATTCAAGTTGATTTTCGGCAGCTATTAAGAAACCATTACTTCTGTCCAATTTTGTTGCAGTATGACTAAACAGCATGTCACTGTAAGGTTCATTTAAGAGATTTTCTTCGACTGGAAGGGGGTACCCATCTTCTTCGTTAGATAGTTGATACTGACCTATTTTTTGTACGATGTCATACTCCCCAGTTTCATCAAGCTTTTGAAGCACCCTCACTATGCGCTTTTTTAGAAATAAGGTTGGATTCCAAAAATCCCTTGAAAAGTGGATAGCATAGAGATATTCTATCCCCCTTAAGCGGCTATACAGCTCTCTTGATGTATCGAAAACAAGTTCGATCAATGAAAGTGAAACAGCAAAGGTGAGATTTTGATTTTCTGCCAGGTTGTATTCTCTTGGCTGTCCCACAAAATCCGCTGGGGGATCGATAAGTAAAAGACCACGCGCCTTTATGAAGTCGCTGAACCAGCGCCCCTCGCTAGGAAGAGTTTGGGGGTAGTTGTCAAGATTGGAAATAGCCTCCTCTAAAAGATTGTAGTTGAAGTGATACATCCCAAAAGCTGCTTTACACAACGATTTAAGTATGACTTTGCTTCCTTTGATGAAATTGTCCATGGTTTGCGAATCATCCCCTAATTTGGTCAGAGCTTGGAGAGCGCAATCAACCAAAAATAGGAGCTCACCGTCATTACTATCCTGATTTTTAACTTCATTCAAAATTCTAATCGATTCTTCGACCTCACCTTCACGTTTTATTCTTAGTTCTAAGAAACGAATTATTTCGAATATCTGAATCAAAGCCCTTATAGTTTCCTTATTAATCTTCTCTGATCCTGAATTATTTATTGTCAAAAATAGGGTTTTTAAAATTTTTTTAACACTCACTTCAAGAAAGCGCTCATTTGAGTTTACAATGATTTTTCTGATTAGTAGATTTAATCCCTGTAGAAGGGCTATTACATTGTAATTTTTTGTTATATGGTTTAGAAATTCACTAATAAGGAACTCGATGATTTCACTATCAGGGACAGCTGATAGTTCGAGGATCTCTCTAATTATAACTCTCGTTGGCCTTGCATCCCGAAACTCGTTGATCATTTCGATTGCAAAAGCTTTGGCGCTTTGGTCTTTGTTGCTGCTCTGAGACTCTTGCCTTAAATATTCCGCTAGAGATTTAGTGCAGTTATATGGAAGACCTATCTCTGTAGACCCACCTGCAGCGCCATTTAGTCGAAACTGCAAATTTAAAGAGAGTCGGCCTGCTTCATCTTTTTGTACTATGGGCAGTAGTGCCCACTGCGAGCCTACGGTCTCTCCTTTCTCGGTTACGCTAGCAATTTCTCTTCCTTCACACAGGATAGGAACCCAATCGCTTCCACAGATTTGACTGTTAAAACCACCTACAATTCTCTCCTTACTGATAACTTCAGGTTTGCAATGGGATTTACTATTGACAGAGACGCTAATATCGAATGAGCCCCTTAGAAGTAGACGGCAGTGATATTGGTGATACTGAAAATTAATCTGTTGAAAAAGATGAGTGGTAGTTCTAGTAGAAGGTAGCTGATCAAAATTATTTGATACCGGCTGTAGACTACAGTTCGCAGAGATAGATATGGTGTAGGACATTAAATCAGCTCCATTTTCAGAAAGAGAACATTAACATATTTTTTAAACGCGCGAAGGGATTTTTTAAACTTCAAATTTTTCCGAGCAAAAAAAATGCTCCCCAAAGATATGGATTGTCGGGGTGAGCTTTTCTTTGGATCAACATCGCCTCCCTTAATGCATTAGCTTTTGTCATCTTCTTACTAAGAATCCCGTGATAAAAATCCGAGACAATCTCTTGGGTTACATGATCCGAAACACTCCAATGAGTGGCCACAACCGAAGGAACACCAGCGCCCATAAAAGCCCTACTTAATCCAATCACCCCTTCACTCATTCGACTGCCTTTTCCCGTTTGACAGGCACTCATCACCACAAGATCAGCATTTAGCGGAAGCTT
>JAJFMK010000177.1 GCA_021772215.1 Chlamydiota bacterium
ACCATCATTAAAAATTAGCTCTCGGAATAGATAGCTTGGGTATCCAAATCCCTAGAAGCCCTCTCCACACCCTAATTGTGGTACGAGCAGAGGAACCCTTAATCGGGAGAAGCCTTCTGCTTTAGCTGAGGGAGTATTCACGGTAGTATGTCTGTTATTATGGGAATTAAAATACTCTTTACAAGCTTTCTTCTCTCCTTTTTTGGAGGTGAGAATCTCTTCTTCTCTCCGGAGCAGATCAACAGCCACCTTGTGAGCTACAGCGAGGAGGAGAGGGTCGATGTCGCTAAAGATCTGGACCTAGTTCGCGATATCTGTTTAGGAGACCTTTGGCAAAGGGATCCGTCAAGGGCGCCAATCTATTTGGCAACGGCAGGAGGGCCGGGATCGAGAAAGAGCACGATCTTAGAGCGCTTTATGGAGAGAAATCCCGAATTTTCAAGAGCTGCCTACATCGACCCCGACAGACGCGGACTTCGATTCATGACGCACACCTACTACCAACACTCTCATTCAGCTCTAGCAACCGCGCAACATGAAGATTACGCCATGGCAAGCAAGGCCGCCTATGAAAAGTGGCGCGGCGCCTCCAACTACATTGCCCTTACCCTCATGGAAGAGGCCTTTTACCAAAGGCGTGACGTCGCCCACGGCACAACACTCACCGGCGGCCATGTCCCTGCCTTCCTTCCCGCCCTAAAAGAGGCCGGCTATGAGATTGTCCTCCTTCTTTGCTCCTGTAAAGATGACTTCCGAGAAGCTGCCATCCGCTACCGCAATGAGGAGCAGAAGTTCTACCAGTCGACCCCCGAAGATGCCGTCTCCAAGGGTAAATTCTTCCCTCTTCGCATGGAGAGCTACTTTGCCAATGCCAACAAACTCCATCTCTTCTGGAGCGACGACCTTTTCATCCCAGAAACTGAGGTGGCGCGCCTCGAAAATGGTAAACTTGAGATTCTCGACCAAACCGGTTACCAAAAGTTCATCAATAAGTTCAAAGCCGACCGCGCCACCCTCCAGCAAGAGGGAGATTCGATCCCCTCCTGGGAGGAGCTACTCCAACTCTACCAATTTGGTAGAAATTGGTAGACAATTGGTAGAGATGATATGTTATAGATATGAAGCTACCCCAAAGACCCCCAACCCTCTCTGAGCTTTTTGAAATATCAAAAAGCGTCCCTAAAGCGGCTGCCTTTGCCATAAAGGGTGAGGAAGAGACTGCCTACTACCATTGGGATGAGTTACGAAACCGAACACCCCCAAATGGACTATCGCTGGAGGAGTGGTGGTTAGCCTTAAAACATCCCGGGTCAACCTATACGATAGAGATGCATAAAAATAGCCACCGCATCGCCTACGACACCGCAAGAAACGACCTGCTTGACCTAGCAGAAAAAGGATTGCTAACCAAAACCCGAAGAGGAAATGCTTACGTCTTTATTGCACCCAAGAATCTTTCTAAGTTAATTGAGGGCAGGCGAGAGACATAAGTGTGATCTCATGCCCTCTAAAGGGACACCTCTTGATCACAACAGCACCTCTTTTCTAATACCAGCCCACAATGGTTGGGTTTGAGGTATAGAAGTAGAGCTTTTCGTGCCCTAGCTCGGAAGTAAGGTTTGCGGCAAATGTTAAGAATTTCGCACCTAAACCTTGACCTCTCTCATCCGGTGCTACCTGAAAACTACCCATCCAGAGAAGGCCTGGCGAGAGACCAACAAACTCCTCTGAACCATTTTTCTTTATCGAGATGACACCAGCCACGTCAGTACCCCTCATCACCACATAGGCGATCGGGATCTGCTCAGTTTGTAGGCGACGATTAAAGGACTAAAACCAGCTTCTCTTTGGTTATTGCCTTGTCACAAGGGATCCACTCCTCATAGAGCCAATCAACTAGGGTTGGAATCACCTTCTGCTAGTTTTTCAAAACAAGATTGGTTATACTACATTAAATTATGTCTTACTCAATCTTTTTGATGACAATGAACGATCCCGTAGCCCTTCGTGAAAAGATTAACAAAATACATGGGTATTTTAGGTTCAAGAGTCGCTAGATGTGGCCACTGCTTTTTTAAAACAAGGATTTAGAAATGAGTAGAAATCTTAAATATATTTTCCTTCCCGCTCTCCTATTAACGCTTCTGCTGTCAGTCTGCACATTCTTCTTGATGCAAGCAGAAGAGGGACTACGCTTATCTGGAATAGATCCCAGAGAAATCCCCATGTTGAAAATCCAAATGGCTATTCCGGGATGGATCTTGGCAATTTTTATGTTTCTCTTGGCGAGCTTTGTGCGCTTCGAATGGATCTTTAAAGGCCTGTTAATTGCAATTGCAGCCTTTCTGGGAGGTGTAATGCTCGTCGCTTCTGAAGGGTTCTACAACCAATTGATCTTCTATGGACCAGCTCTTGCACGTAGCGGCCTCTTCCCGATCCTTATCTGGGGTTTTATCAACCGCGTCTCAACGGTCACTACCGCAAGCTTGCTTTTTTTACCCTTCGCCTTTATCTACGGCCTCACAACAAACTTAATACTTCCCCTGATGCCGACCGAATTACCTTTAACCACAACCCTTAGCATCACTGTAGCGCTGCTAGCTGCATCTGTTGCTCTTTTCCATTTTTTCTGGAAAAGACTTCCCGATGAGTTTATCAATCCCAAAGAGGAAGAACCAAAGGGACGCTTTCCCTTCATTTCAGCCGCCTATCTCCTAGCTGGAGCCGTCATGGTCAAAAAGCTACTCGAAATCCCCTTTAAATCGGGATTAAAGGAGCGCTTTTCAGACCCGGCAGCCTATGTCGAATTTATGGGAAGATATTCGCAAGAGGTTGCCACAACTACCCTGATTGTCTCATTTTTAGCTGTCATTTTAGGAACGTGGATTCTCTACAAAAAGGGATTAAAAGCTGCGGCGCTTTTAGGCTCCATCTCCATTGCGATCGGTGGTCTACTCTACCTATCTGATGAGCAGATCTCCTGGGGCCACTTCGATGGTCTCATGATGGGTGTTTCAAGCCTCCTCTTCTTCGGACTCATTCAGATCCTCTACCTCTACTGGCCGACGAAAACACGCTTTAGAAATAAGGTGGCAACAGAGATGATCCTTCTTCCCTTGATGAAAAACGGCGCTAACTTAATGATACAGAGTCTTCTAATGCTCTTTGGCTCACTTGCCCTCATCACGCCCTACCTCTACCCCCTAGCTGTAATACTGATGGCACTACTCATAATCGTCAGTTTTCGACTGGGAAAAAGAGTCTAGTCTACAACCCTATCTTTGAACTCGTGAAATTTTTTGGGATGCCCTTCAGCAATTGACCAGTTTTCGAGTTCTTTAAAATCAATGTCTGATATTTCCCTGCATATGTTTATGGCTTGCTCAAGCGCCTGACGATCACCCCAGTGGTAAAAGCTGGCCAAGCGATCCTTCACACTATCTATAGGTCGTAGCATCTTGATGGTACCTAACTCTGTTTTTACATGGGAAAAGTCATGTACAGTTTCATTGCCCACAGCTACAGGAGGTGTGACAAATTCGATTATCCATGGACACTCCTTATGGCAAAATTCTTTGCATGCTGCTCAAACCCATAATCTTTTAACACTTTTTTAATGGTGTTAAGATCATCATATGTTACAAAATCTAGGTCATACGATTGATACCGATTCTTCGAATAGATTGTCACACAGGCACCTCCCACCAAAGTTATATCAATACCCCTCTTTCGTAACTCCTCTGACAGATACCCCGCTAACTCCTCTAGAGTGATACTCTTCCAGTTGATCTTCATAGAGGTTTTCCTTTACGCCTCGGTCTTTTTCGAACGGGGCGCTCGTAATATTTCTGGCGAAATTCCTCAGGTAGAAAAGAGTAGGCCTTTTGCAACAAAATGATTAACTCTTCTTGCATTGCAAAACGGGGATTGAACTGATAGACCCTGGTTCGTCCCTCCATGTAGCTGACTACAATCCCAGCTTTTTCAAGCCTTTCTAAAGCGGTTTGAAAACCAAATAATGACATATCAAAAACTGTGCTCAATTCAGATGGATAAGTTTTCTCATTTCTCAAAAGATAGAACAGAATTTTTTCAATCGTGGGATTCCCAAAAAGACCCTCTAACATATGATAACCAACCTTTTTGGTTATATTACCAAATAACTTGGTCAAGAATGTTGTCTACAGCTTCGCAGAGGCGGTTCCTTAGAAGAATACAACATATTCTCACCCTTGAATTCAAAGCTGCCCATAAACGTTCGATCTTCTGCAAAAGCCAATACCTCAATATTAATTTTGAAGGCTCGTAGAGATTCAATGCGGCGAGACATATCTTCGACAACCTCTCGAAAATCGGAATCTTCAACACTGTTATCCTTTGCCAACGAAATCTCATGCACCGTTTTCTCTACAAGGTTCTGTTCAACTTGGGTTTTTGCAACGCTTACGCCATTTCTAACAATGCTGATTTTACTAACTTCTGGAAGATTTTGAGGAATTTCAAGAGTGATCTCAAAGATGATTATTACTAACTTATCGACTTTATCTACGACGCCGTAAAACCCTTCCATTCAGGGGAGGGTTTTACGGCGTCATAGATAAAAAGAGCAGTTGGGATGGTCGGGTATGGAAAATCCCCCAGAAAATTCACCAGAGCTAATGCTAAAATGGGGCTCAATCTTTTCGGGGACGTAAAAAGATATTGCAGCCTCTTCGACATAGAATATACGATTTTCCCTATCAAAATAGTATTCGTCTCCTTGAGATGCCCCATCGTAATCACTCTCTTGGATGTCCCCTTTTAGCTCTCGGTAAAAAGTTTCGATGATCTGATTTTGCTCCTCGTCGCTGAAGATAGTAAAACTGCTCTCTTCAAAGGCATCTAAGCTGCGAGGACTGAGCCATGTTTGATCATAGTTTCTTGGGGTAGCTCGATCCCAAACCTCAAAATTTTGATTTGCCCTTTGCAACGCCTCTTTCCTCGCATTCAGCGTATTTTATCTAATAATCAGTGTTAATTAAGTGTTATTTATTTTATAATATCTAACCACAGTTCGAAATTTGACTTTTATACAAGGTCTAGCCAGAGCGAACTAAAACAATTTATTTATAGAGTGACTTGAAAAACTCATTCGCCCGTTAAAAATGCCC
>JAJFMK010000178.1 GCA_021772215.1 Chlamydiota bacterium
GATATTTTCGAGTCGATTGTAGAGAGGGCACTCCTAACCCCCAGACAGTATGAGAGATACCTTCTCGAGATCCAGTTTGAGGATCCCCGCTTTGATCAGCTGCTCGACCTTCTCCATAAACAGGAAAATTTAACTTTATCATTTGAGGAAGCTCAGCAATCCCTAGGAATGGATGAGGAGGAGCTACATGAGCTGCTTTTGCACCTAGAGTTCAACCTCCTTGCCTTTCTCTGGACCGATGAGGGAAGGCCGATGATATTGCCGCTGCATGAGTGGAGAGCATACCAGCTACAAAGACGAGGCTCTATTCCGAAATCTTGTGAGGCGGTCAATCTCGGATCAAACTCCTATATCAATCAGCTAAGCTCCGCTTTAGAGTTAATCGACGGTTGTGAAGCGGCTGACCCAAGTGACATTGCAGAGCTAATCGCGTATGACCTGCTCACCGAGGTGAGTGACGAAGTGATCCTAACCGAGCGCGGACGGGCTTTTTTAGAGAAGGATTTTGACAGCCGCGCCCTCTACCTTCTACGCCACCCGAAAAACCGCTGGAGCTGCAACAAAGCTCTTCACACCGACTGGACACAGCGCGAGCTTGAGATGAGTCTAAATGTCATCAGCGATGGCCGCTGGACAAAGATCGACGATCTTATCGCCTCGATGCAGATCCCTTTAAAAGAGCATGGCGCTGTTGAGCTTGTCAAACGGGGAGCGATGTGGAGTTATCAGACTCCGAAGTATAGTGACGATGAGAAAAGTGAAGTGAACGACTTTATCAAGCGTCGCCTCGCTCGTTTAGGTGTTCTAGAGGTGGGATCCACCTCAGATGCCGAATGCGTCCGCCTCACCGACTTCGGCCGCTTCTTCATTCAATAACAAATTGAATCAGAGCTGATTCTTGTTTATTCACAATTCTGTCCGGTTAACTAGAGGAGAAGATATTACGAAACGCTGCAATAGCTCTATCTACGGATGATTGATTAAATCTTGCATTGGCTACTCTTTGTAAAGACGTATCGATCCTAACCTTTGCGGTACTAACCGTAGACTTAAAACTTAGCTCTTCCTCACCTAATTTATCTCTAACGTATTCATAGCGGGGGTCTTTATCACGTAAATCTCGAGCATATTCAAGCGTCTTCTCATACAACTCATCGCTCCATAGCTCTTGATAAGCTATTCTGTAAGCTTGCTGCTGTGAAAAATCTGGATAACAAGAAAGAACCTCCCTTGCCTTTTCGGCAACCTTAGCGTCGAATCGGGGGATTTTACTCTTGCTCCAATCATTGAAGATATCCCTAGCTTTTGCATTAACTTCTCGAAAATAGGTGTCAGGAAAGACCTGCACAACATATTTCTTTTCTGTTTCATTGCAGGGCGAAAAAACCATGGCATCGTCCCCTTTTTACTCTTCCATAGTATATTTTTTGATAAAATCACGTCTAGATTGTTGTGTGAAATAGATTAGCTAGGGCTTACTTACAAATAAAACTTAAGAGTTTACTGGGTTAACTGGAGGAAAAGATATTACGAAATGCTGCAACAGCCTTATCTACGGATGATTGATTAAATTTTGCATTGGCAGCACTTTGTAACAACATGTAGAGCTCACCCCTTACGGAATTACTCGTCGATTTAAAACTTAGCCCTTCCTCCCCTAACTTATCTCTTACGTATTCGTAACGAGGGTCTTTATCACGTAAATCTCGAGCATATTCAAGCGTCTTCTCATACAACTCATCGCTCCATAGTTTTTGATAAGCTATTCTGTAAGCTTGCTGCTGTGAAAAATCTGGATAACGAGAAAGAATCTCCCTTGCCTTTTCGGTAACCTTAGCGTCGAATTGGGGAATTTTACTCTTGCTCCAATCTTTGAAAATATCCCTAGCTTTTGCATTAACCTCTCGATAAAAGGTGTCAGGAAAGACTTGTACAACATACATCTTTTCTGTTTCATTACAGGGCGGAAAAACCATGGCATCATCCCCTTTTTATTCTTTTATTGTACCCCTTTCTTAAATTTTATTCAAATGTTTGTAACATGTTTAATGTTAACTACATAATATAGTTATTGATTGGCAAATCATTATTTTATATTTCTTCCGATATATACGGAATATAGGGAGAGATAATGAGTATAGAGGGGTATGGTGGAGAAGATGGGGATATCGGCTCCCCCTCGGGAGCCGCCCAGCCAGCTGCTCAAGGGGTTGAGAGTCAACAAACAGCAGATATAGTAACGATTGCAACTAGAGCATTCGATACAGCTCCCCTGTTGCAAGATAAAGAACTCAGCCGCACATTTCCAGATGACCAGCTTCAACCCTTGTCAGATTTAATGGATGGGGCCCTTTCTGAGAGCAACCTTGAAACCAGGAATGAGCATATCAAAAATATTGTTGAACAGTATGGGGGTAACGCTCCGCGCTCGGCAAGAAACCCAGCGAATTTTGATAATATTCAAAGAAAGGTTATAGATGTTTTTAACGCTGGACAGCATAAAGAGATTCTTGTCGAAAAGGCTAAAAATGTCATTGTTGACTTTGTCAATAATACTCTTGAGATAGAAGAGAGGGTTTTGCGCGATCAAGAGGCTATCACGGAAGCTTTTTCCTCTTCCGGATGTTGCCAACCTCTCTTTACTCTTTTTCGGATCGAACTGAGCACGATTACAACAAATAGAGGAGAGACACATCGCCTCGGGCAGACGACCTGCTTCTTAGTTTTAAAAAGAGGCCTTGAAATGATAGAGGTTGTATATAAACCGCGAGATATTCGTATAGACAAGTCAATAGTTGGTAGTCAAGATTCTAGCCTCTTTTCACGATTTAATAGAGCGTCTCAGGAGAGAATTTTTGACACCTACAAATTTGTAGATTGTCATGATCAAGGAGGGCGCTATGGATATGTTGAAAAAATTCAGCACACAGATGCAAGTACCAAGCTTTCGGAAGGTGGAGCAAGGCGCGTACTGCGAAAGCTTGGCTGCGCAGAAGGAGTTGCAAAGCTCTTTTTAATCGAGGATCTGCATCATGAAAATATCATCATTGTAGGAGAACGAATATTTTTTATCGATCTTGAAGCCTTTTGTCGAGTTCCTGATATTGCTCTTCCTCCTGCCGAGACGGAAAGCAGAGAAACAGGTATTAAAGTTACTATGCGTCTTCCCAGTAATGAAAAGAGATGCCGATGTCAGATGGCACGACTAGCTCTTTTGCGCCTCCTTCCATGGGCAGGAGCTGGAAGAGAGAGATTTATAGAAGGTTTTACGGATCAGTGTTTCGCACAGTTTTTTGAAGGATATTCCCTTGCATTTAAGAACAAAGGAATTACTGATGAATTCATAAGAGATCTCAAAGAAATCAAAGACCTTAATGTGAGATTTATTCCTATTGGAACAAGTAAATTACGAAATTATCTCCTATATGGTGAAGAGGGGCAGCTCTATAATAGTATATTAGATAGTTTAAGAAAGACTGTCGATGAATCAAGCGGAATTATTAGCTGGATTGATGATGGCACTTCAAAACTATTGCAGGCGGTTGATTCCGCGATACTCCATCATGATATTCCAAGTTTTGAGATGAATTTAGAGAAGGGGATAATCTCATGCTATGGAATTCCTATACTAAAAGTTCAAGGAGATATTCTTAATTATTTAGGTAGTAGAGTTCAAAGCTACCAGCCTTTAACAAAAAATGAATTTAAGGAATCCTGGGCAGAGCCGATGGAGATCTATTCTAGAAGACTTCTTCGACTTTCCTAGTGTTCTCCCTATTCTTGTTTTCTATTCAATAAGGAAGCGCTCACCAGTGCGCTCTCTATTTAGATCTGTCGAGGTGACCAGCACTTGTCCAAAGTCACCAATCATTTTGAAGAGCTTTCCCTGTCTTTTGGCGTCAAGATGCGCTTCGACATCGTCAACGAGGAGGATGGGTGGCTCAGCTAGTTGCTCTTTGAGCAGGGACCAGCAGGCAAATTTTAGGGCGATCAGGGCGCTCTTTTTTTCGCCCTCGCTTCCAAAGTGAATAATTGGTTGAGCGCTTAGCTTGATGATCAGATCGTCACGGTGTGGGCCAACGAGGCTGTAGCCAACTTTAGCTTCTCGTTTACGCATCTTTTCAAAGAGCTCAGGTAGCTCCTCCTTTTCGCGTTGATAGCTCATAGAGAGTTTTCCCTTGTCAGTGATTGCACTATAGAGATCTGCGCACTGCTCATTGAGCTGCTGGATGAACATGTCTCTTTGCTCTCTGATATAGAGTGCGCTTTTTGCCATCTCCTCTTCAAAGGGGCGGATTGTGCGAAGGTCATCGCGCTTTAGAAGGGCGTTTCTTTGCTGCAAGCTACGAGAATAGCGCCTCAGGTGATGGAGGTAGAGGGGGTTGCTCTTCGAAAGGGTCAGGTCGAGGAGGAGCCGGCGGCTTGAGGGGGCGCCGCGGATCGTCTCGAGATCTTCTGGTGAGATGGAGACGCCGACGAGGCAGCCTAAAGCTTGTGTAGGGGAGGTGAGTTTTTTTCGATTCAATGAGAGAGTTCGGCGATTACCAATGATATGGATTGCCATCTCCTGTTGGACGCCGTGTGTTGTAAAGTAGGCGTGGATAGAGGCGCTCTTTTCGCCTGTGCGGATCAGATGGCTTAGGCGATGGGTGCGAAAGGATTGTCCTGTGGTGATCAAGAGCCACGCCGCTTCGATAATTGAGGTCTTTCCCTTGCCGTTAGCCCCTAAAAAGCTGTTCGCTCGCGGTCCCAGCTGCGCCTCAAATCCCTCAAAACGGCGAAAGTTGGTTAAAGAGAGGCGATCGAGTCTCATTCAATGCGCATTGGCATCAGGACGAAGAGATCTTCTTCTGTTGTGATCGATTCACCGCTCTCTTTGTCGACGATGATCCCGGGGTTGAAAGCGTCGGTGACATCGAGGCTGACCGTCTCCTTATCGCAGTGACGTAAGATGTCGAGAAAGTAGTTTGGGTTAAAGGCGATGTCGAGTTTCTCACCTTGATAATTGACAGGCATGCTCACCTTTCCTTCGCCGATATCCATCGCATTGGCTGAGAGGCTCAGCTCATTGTCAGCAAAGGTGAAGCGCACTGGCTGGCTGCTATCGGAGGTGAAGAGGGAGACCTGTCTTAGAAGCGTCGTCAGCTCCTCGCGATGCAGTTCGAGATGGAGAGCAGAGGAGTTGGGAATGACTCTTTGGTAGTCGGGGAATTCGCCGTCGAGCAGCTTTGAGACCACAAGGATGCTGCTGCTATCGACTGCGACGCGGTCGGGAAGGAGGTAGAGCGTCGCCTCACCTTCATCTTCAAGATTGCGGACCAGCTCTTCGACAGCTTTGATGGGGAGGATGTAGTTTCCCTCGATCGGGTCTTTGGCCTCGATCTTGGCGTGCGCTTTGGAGAGCCTCTTGCCATCAGTGCCGACGAAGGTGGCCATACCGGAGGCAACCTTTAAGAGAACGCCTGTTAGAACATACTGAACGCCCTCCCTTGAGACGGTGAAGGCTGTGCGCTGTAGGGAGCATTTAAGATCCTCTTGGCTGATGCTGCAGCGCAGAGCTTCGGAGAGGTTCGGCAGCGCGGGGAACTCTTCGGGACTTAAGCCGTTTAGGCGAAAGCGTGAGCGGTTGGCAATGATCTGTGTCACCTGATCGGAGCCGCTTTGAATCTCAATTTGCGGTGTGGTGAGCTCTTTAACCAGCTGCGTCAGCCTTCTGGCAGGTAGTGTCGTCGCCCCCTCTTCAGTTACTTTGGCGCTGCAGATGCCGCGCATTCCCACGGTTAGGTCAGTTGCAGTGAGGATCACCTCATTTCCTTTTGCCTCAACCAAAATATTGGAGAGGATCGGCAGGGTGCTCTTTTGACCGATCACCGACTGTAGTCGCGTGAGGAGATTGGCTAGATCTTGGCGAGAGAGAGAGAACTTCATAACATTCCTTATCTTTGTGAATACTCCCTCAGCTAAAGCAGAAGGCTTCTCCCGATTAAGGGTTCCTCTGCTCGTACCACAATTAAGGTGTGGAGAGGGCTTCTAGGGATTTGGATACCCAAGCTATCT
>JAJFMK010000179.1 GCA_021772215.1 Chlamydiota bacterium
ATAAAAGCAATCCGGAAAAAATGGCACTTTATCTATGATGGTGAATGCAATGGAGAGAAAAAGAACACTCATTATGAAATTTGGAGGGGCAGCCCTGCATGAGGCGGCAAGTTTTGCCCGTATTGCTCAGCTCGTTATCAATAGAAAAATTGATTATGACCAAGTTGTGATCGTTGTGAGCGCAATGGGGAAGACGACTGACGAGCTTCTTAAGTTGGCTTATCAGATTCATAGTAATCCTCCCAGACGCGAACTTGACATGCTGATCAGCGTTGGAGAGAGAATATCTATGTCACTGTTGGCAATGGCGTTAAAAAATCGCGGCTGTGAGGCAGTTAGCTTTACCGGTAGCCAAGCTGGCATTATCACGACTCATGAGCATAGCGAAGCTCTCATTATCGATGTTAAGCCAAGACGTGTCATCGAAGCTTTGGAAAGGGGGGATGTAGCAATTGTCGCTGGTTTTCAAGGAGTTAGCGAGAAGGGTGAGATCACAACACTCGGCAGAGGCGGTTCAGACACCACAGCCGTTGCCTTGGGCGTTGCGTTAAATGCGCAAAAAGTAGAGTTTTATAAAGACGTGGAGGGAATTTATGATTGCGATCCCAAAAAAGATGCGAAGGCAAACTACCGTACCCAGCTCACCTTTGATGAGGCTTTTGAGATCTGCAAAGCTACACGTCCCGTTCTCCACCCCCGTTCAATCAGCCTGGCAAGTCGCAACCAGATCCCTCTTCTTGTCCGCTCTTTTGCACCGACAACACCTGATAAAATGGGAACAGAGATTGGAGTTGCGAGCCCAAGAAATCTTTTGGAGTTTCAATTTGAAAGGTAAGGAAAGATTTAAGTTATGAGTGACCAGCTCCCTTCAATTAAAATTAAGTCCTGCAGCCCCCTTCGCAACTTTGCGAAAGAGCTTTTGCAGAAGATTCTGCTTGAAGAGGGCGATCTGGAGAGGGTTAAAAATCGGCTGCCTCATCTGTCGTTTATTGTCAGCGACGAAGATCCCACTCAGGTCTCCTTCCAGCTCCTCTCCTCAAGCCGAAGAGGGCTCTTTCTCTTCTTCTTTGAAATGATCACCCACTGGCTGCAGCCGGGTAAAAAATTAACCCCCAATCTGACCTACGCCTTTGACTTCTCGATACCCCAATGGGGAGAGAAGAGCTATTTCTTTGCTGAACTTGTTATCGATTTTGGCTCTGAATCGGAGCGCAAGCTCTCTTTAGAGGGTTTTTCTCGCTTTGCTGAGGAGATCTCTTTAGGTATCGCCTCGCCTTTTTGCGCGCAGATGATTTTGGAGATGAAGGGTTTTTCTGAAGATCTACAGACTAAGCAAGTGCAGCGCTTTGCATTTTATCTCTCAGAGCGCTACCCCGATCTCTTTGGTCGAGAGTTTGTTAAGAGGGTACAGCGCTCTCTTCTTCTCCTACCCGACCCCTTCAGGGCAGATCGAACAGCTAGGCATCTCAGCCGCCTCATCATCTATCAATATCGGCTTGAAGAGCAGCTTCAAGATAGTAGCGCGAGGGTGCAAGTAAAGGTTTTTCCCTCAATTTTGCGCCATAAGGGCTACTTTCGCTCGGCCCTATCCATTTCGATCGCGGCTAACCTTAAAGAGCCAAAGGAGTTCTTAAGTGAAACTGAGGCAGTAGAGCTCATGCAGAAATTGACAGAGCCGCTCGAGATAATCCCCGGATCAATTTTTCGCTTTAGGGGGCAGCTCTACTTTGAGGTGAAAAAGCAGAGTGAAGAGCGCTTCACCGCTGAAGAGGTGGCGCGGGTTAAGCGGGAGTTTCCCCATAGCGTAGAGGGGGCAATCAAACAGCTGAACTATCCTCTCTTAATGCCGCGTAATGAGGAGGAGATTATACGCAAGATGGTGCAGCTCAATGGTGAGGTGCGCTACGTTTCCGATCCGCCCCAGCTTACCATCTCATTTGAAGAGCAGACGCTCAACGAATTGATCTACCATGTGGTTCTTCTTCGAGTGGTCAAAAAGGAGTCTTTACCTATTACAGAGCTATTGCAAAGGTATGATCAGCAGAACACCTTTCAGCTAGAGATGACCAAACAGATGGGGATTTTGAGAAAGCGCTACCCCGTTGAGGCCTATTTACTGATCGCATCATTACCAAAAGAGAGGTTTGTGCGTAAAAGTCACATTAATCTCTACCGCGCAAGGCAATATTTGGTGAAGGAGATGAAAGAGATGGTGGGTCCTTTAAGGGACTTTAATGGCGGTATGCTATCTCGTGAACAGGAGTTGTTGTCTAAAATTCAAACTTACGCTCCCTTCGTAGATGAGACGACGACAGAGGCGCTCTTTTATGCGATCGATCCTCCGATTATGCGGACACAGATCGATGCCTCTTTAGCCGGAGAGCTCTTTTCTAAGATCGACAAGCTTTTAGATGACCCATATTCCGATAATGGTCCACTCTTTGATGAGAGTTTGGAAGAGGGAGTAATAGCTGTTATGACAACGAACAGTTCAGCGCTTCAAAAGAGGGTTAAGGAGGTGGCGCTTCCTCTTTGCGAGACAAGTCACGATCTAGCGATAACCTCAATTCAGCGCGGAGGTCGCATCTGTCTAGGTGTCGCTTTCCGAAGTCCCGAGACTAAACAGAGATCACTCTTTAAAGAGAGCCTTAATGGGATACTGAATAAGTAGGGCAGATCCGATTCTTCGATGATTTCGTTTCCAGTTGGCTGGTTTTGCAAGTTAGCATACTGTTATGAGAGCTTAGATGCGAAAAAATCGGCCTTTTGCGAATTATTCAGTGGCTCCTTAAGAGAGTTGGCTCCAAAGAGAAAGAATAAAGACGCACGCTGTGGGAATCTTAACGCTTTGAAAGTTCCAGAGCTTGTAGGCTAAATTGAGGAACGATAGCAGTATTAGAGCCGGATAGCAGGTGACTAAAATCGGCGCTAAAAACTCCATGATTGCGGTAAAGTCCAAAATCGAGACGAAGTAGTTGGCGATGAGCGTGATAACGAGTGAGAGTGTGTAGCTGATGCGCCCTTTAAAGATGTCGTAGTGGAGAAACTCTGTCGAGACAACAGCCAGTGCAATCACCGTAGTTAAGCAGGCCATTGCTACCGCAACACAGGCGACAATACCTGCGTAAGGGCCTAAGATTTCTATAGCTAAGGCCCCTAAAAAGTATTGTGGGCTTGTCATGCTGAGATGGTCTGCCCATGCGGCTGCCACATAGC
>JAJFMK010000180.1 GCA_021772215.1 Chlamydiota bacterium
GAAGGCTTCCCATGGCGCCACCGTCGGCCAGCTTGATCCCGAGCAGCTCTTCTATCTTCTCACGCGCGGCTTCTCTCGAAAAGTAGCTCAAGGTCTCCTCGTCAAAGGCTTTTGCCAAAGCGTGATCGATCTGATCCCTAATGAGGCGATCAAAAAAATTGCTCTGGAGCTGGAGTGATGTCACAACAGATTCGTGACAGATTTCCCATGCTCCAAAAGAAGATGCATGGGCAGCCTCTCATCTACCTCGATAGCGGCGCCACGGCGCAAAAGCCCCTTGAGGTAATCGACTGCTTAAATCATTTCTATAGAGAGTGTTACGGAACAGTCCACCGTGCTGTTTATGAGTTGAGCGTCGCTTCCACTAAAGCCTACAATGAGGCGCGCGCCAAGGTGCAGGGGCTTCTCAATGCTAAAGAGCTCGAAGAGATTGTTTTCACGCGAGGGACGACGGAGTCGATTAACCTCGTGGCCACAAGCTTTTGTAAACGGTATGTCCAGCCGGGTGATCAGATCGTGATCAGCGAGATGGAGCATCACTCCAACATCGTCCCGTGGCAGATCGCCTGTGAAGATTTCGGCGCCGAGCTCTTAATTATTCCCGTTTTAGATAATGGTGAACTTGACCTTGTAGCGTATAAAGATCTCCTAGGTCCCAAAGTGAAACTGGTCGCTGTCACTCATCTCTCCAATGTTTTGGGAACTGTCAATCCGATTGAAGAGATCTGCAAGCTAGCCCACTCGGTAAATGCGAAAGTGTTAGTTGATGGGGCGCAAGCGGCGCCGCGGTTGGCTGTCGATGTCCAGAAGATGGATTGCGATTTCTATGTCTTCTCTGGTCATAAATTCTACGGCCCCACTGGCATTGGAGCTCTCTACGGAAGAAGAGAGCTCTTAGAAGAGATGCCCCCCTATCAAGGTGGCGGCGATATGATTGAAAGGGTCACCTTTGAGAAGACGACATACAATGTCTTGCCGATGAAATTTGAGGCGGGAACGCCGATTATCGCCGAAGCGATCGGCCTTGGCGCCGCCTGTGACTTCATCCAACGTATCGGTTTTGAAGAGATTGAAAAGCATGAAAAAGCGCTCGTCGACCGCGCTTTAGAGCTTCTTAGCGAAATGGGCGATGTTCATATCCTCGGCAGCTCCCAAACGCGCTGCGGCGTGGTTGCCTTCACTGTTGACTCTGTTCACCATCTCGACCTCGGCACCCTTCTCGACCTCAAAGGGGTCGCCATCCGCACAGGACACCACTGCGCACAGCCGCTCCTCGACCGTTTCGGCCTCACCGGGACAGCGCGCATCTCCTTCGGGGTCTATAACACTCTCGAAGAGGTCGATCTCTTTGTGGAATATCTTCAGCAGGTGATTGCCAAACTTAAGAACTGAGCCGATCCTGTTAACTTGCTTACATGTACGGTTCGATATCCTCTTCTGGATCAGCTCCAAAATATTGCTTTAGCATAGCAAGTTGTGAATCGTCACAAGCTTCATAGGCATCTAAGAACTCAATTTCATAATCGACTCCGATATTAGCAAGAAGCTCTACGTAATCTTCCCGTTCGCTTTCAAGAGCGCAAACAAGTGGGGACCTCCCCCTATTATCAAGGAGTGTTAAGTTAATATTGGGTTGAGAAAGGAGCAATCGTACGCACCCATCTTCTTGATTATCAATCGCGGTATGTAGAGGGAGATCTCCGTGAATTCCTGCTTCGTTAGGGTCTGCTCCATTCTTCAACAGGATTTCAAGCACGTTCACCCAGCTGTTGGAATTGAGAACAGCAATTAAGGGAGCTTCGAGGATCCCTGCTTTGGGGATTTTGGCAAACTCAGATCGCACTTTGATGAATTCCTCCATCCAGAGCCCGTCCATAATCACCTCTTCGAAAAGTATACTTGAAAAATAGACTAAGGAAGACTGATCTCTTGCTGTGATTTTTTCTGGAAGATGATCAACAATGTCCATCATCAGTTTGTAAAAGTACACTTGACGGGTTAGCTGAAAGCCATAATTCGCCCACTCCCTTAAATATGGGGCCATGAGCTCCATTTCTTCATTTGTCAGACTGGTTATAAAAGAGTAATCATGTTTTAACCATTTCGAACTCTCTTCATCAAACTTTTCGGATAGGATAAATTGCAAAAAGAGGTCGTGAGTGAATCTTGGATCATTGCCAACCATTTGCAAGAAACCTTCGCGACAAAGATCAACAAGAACCTCTTCATATCCCATGGTGCACTCCGAAAGGTTTTTTTTCTTTGCAATTTTTTGGCTCAGGGAATAAAGAAAGTTTTTCCTTTTCTGCGTTTTTGTTTCATCTTTTCCCAGCAACAGCTCTTCCCATACCATCTTCCGAAATTTGGTTACTCCATCGATCGGATCCTCCCAGGGAGGAAGAGTATGTTCAGTAAGTCGATAACACTGGTTCAAATAAAAGGGAATATAAAAGAGGGGACCAATTTGTTTGAAATTCGCAAGGGCAGGTTTCTTTTTAATCGCCTGATTTACCTCTTTTTCTGTAAGAGAGGGCATTTTTAGTAGGGAAATCGCGCTGTTTTGGCTTTCCTGGAATTTTTTTAGCCGTTTATATCCATGTTTTGTGCATGTCACCACGACACGCCAACCCTTACTTTGAAACTCAGGAACCAATTTGCCAAAGACGGTATCAAAACGATCAACTTTTTCCAGAGCATCGATGTAGAGAATCTTGTCTTTTCTTTCTGGAAATGGGTCGGTAATGACCTGGTTTTGAAACACACCCATGCTGTTGAAAAAGCTGTGGATTGTTTCATGTCCATTCATTGAAGCAGCAGTAAATGCTAGGTAGCAATAGCCATTTTCTACCAGCGCTTCTTTGACTAGCGTCGATTTTCCCGACCCTTTTTCCCCTGAAATGGCCACTAGGTCATTTTTTATTATTTTTTTTCGAAAAATTTCTTTGAGCTCAGTTCGATTGATAGGACAGATCGGCTGTGGAATCGAGCGGATCACTTCATCTGTTGCTTGCGTTAGCTTCTCAATAATCATTGTGATGTTCTGACCTGAGGTAATGTAGCCTTCGAAATCCTTTTCTGTGAGCACTTTGCCAAACCACACTGAACGCTCTCCAATAAACCAATTGCAGACCCTAAAGTGCAGATGAGCGTACATGGTTCTTTCGGGGATATTCATATTTCGTAAAAGGAATACTTCGCTTTTTCCTACAAGTGCTGTCTCGTTTGGTTGCTTGTCACGAATATGAAAAGAGCTCAAGAATGTTGAAAACATCTTCTCTTTTTCGTCCTTTTTGAGATTGACAAACTTTCTTTGCCTTGTGTTTCCTTGCTTCTTTTCTTGTAAAACTCGGACTATATCTTGATGTTTGTCGGGAAAAAGGTCAGGGAGACCGGTATTACGCACCAACTCATGTCTTCCTTTGAGATTTTTCACGATGTGTCCAGTCCTTTTCAATTTTTCGCAATACCGCTTGGACTCGGTTGTAGAAAGTATGTCTTCCTTTGCAAAGAAATCGAGGGTGATGGTCCGCTCATCCTCCCGCGCTTTACTTTCCATATATCCAAATGCGGCGTCTTTTAAATTCTGTAACAGCTTCAGATGATTCGAAAAATCGTTATTTTTGAGTGCTTGCTTCAAAGGGCCCTGTACTGTCACATTGGTCACAATGTAGGTTTTGATTTTTTGGGCTTTTTTCTTTTTCTTGTTCCAATCTACCCATGCGAGAAAGCCATCAAAACACTTTCCAATATGTAACTTTTTGTCCTTGGCATGTTGTGGCTTATATTCACCTTCTGTGAAAAAGGCGGTTTCTGAAAAATCTTGGGAGTACCTTTTGAGCTGTGAGACCTGTAGAGTATCCCCCTGCAGCGTCACCACATCATCCATGATTCCCATATCTTTTGGTTCCATCCAGCAGGAAAATGGTATGTTTCGGTGTTTGTTCTTGATCGCTTGATACAAAAGATAGCGAAGTTGATACTCCGTTCCCCGCATACAGGAGACGAGTGCTGTATTCATTTCATACACTTCATCAGAAGGAATCATTCTTTCGTAGTGACTTACACCGTCAAAATAGATGGGAACAAATTCCTCCCCACCTTCATTAATTACGCTAATCGTCCCATCTTTCCTAACAATCATAACAGTGAGGTTGTACACATCTGCTAGGATGCTGATCTCTTCCATTTGCAATCGGTACTCAGGATCCATCAGCGCCGCTGAGTAGCCAAGCGGAACCGAGGGATGGTAGGAAAACTTAGCAACATCATGCCCACATATTCTGTAAGCCTCTTTTATTCCCTCCTGCTCAGAGAAACTTGGAGTTGCCCTTCTCCAATCAGACAAAAAGCATTTTGAGAAAATCCCTTTGACAACTGTTGCTAACTTACTTATTTGGGTGTTGGTGAGAGCTAAAAGCACTTCTTGTGCCGCTTTTTCCAAACATTGGTCACTTTTAGCAACAAACTGCCCGCTCCTTTCCTCCCACAGTCCAAAAATCGCATGGACAATATTCTTCGCGCCCCCCCTCGTCGGCTGGGCCACATACTCTTCTTGGTTTCTCTCAAAGCGATAGGTAAATGGTTGCGTCACTGTCATTGATTTTCCCTCCAGTTAGTAAAAAGAGCGAGATTTTATCTCTGTGATCATAATAGCTGAGCCGATCCTTTTCATCATATCGCAGCTTGCGTATAGTAAAAAAAAAGGATTGATATGCTTAACGTAGTCATTGTTGGTGCGGGAGATGTCGGCAGCTATATCGCCTCGATGCTCTCCAAGGAGGGCCACAATGTCATTCTCATTGACCAAGATAGCAAGCGACTAGAAGAGGTCTCCTCCAAGATCGATGTCGGTGTGAAAAAGGGCACCGGCACAGATTGGCAGCTGCTCGATGATCTGCTTGACCTCTCGCCCGATTTTTTTATCTCTTTAACCCAAAACGATGAGATCAACCTCACCGCCTGCTCGATAGCAAAAAATCTGGGATACCCTAAGACTGTCGCTCGTGTGACTGATGATCGCTACCTCAACCGCTCCCGTCTAGACTTTGAGAGGGTCTTCGACACAGACTACTTTATCGGCCCCGAAATTTTAGTCGCCAACGAGATTCAAAAGTATGTGCTCTCTCGCGGCTCTTTGGCTGTCGAAACCTTTGCTCATGGCGCTGTCCAGCTGCGAACGATTAAGGTGCCTCCTCTCTGGAATCAAGCTGATGTTCCAATTCGCAACCTCGTCCTTCCCAAAGATATGATCATCGGTCTGATCAAGAGGAAGGGTGAGCCGGTGATCTTCCCTCATGGAGATGATACAATCAAGGCAGGAGATGAGGTGACCTGTATCGGAGCTACCGAGGAGATCGCTGAGATCGACCGCTTCTTCGAAATGCCTATGAAGAACATCTCTTCGGCGTTATTGATCGGTGGCACGCGTACAGCATTCAATTTGGCGAAGATGTTGGAGAAGCAGGAGGTGGCGATCCGCCTTATCGAAAAGAGCTTTGAGCGCTGCGCCTACCTTGCCGATGCTCTTCCCAACACGACAGTCATCAACCAAGATGGCACAAATTTAGATTTTTTAAGGTCGGAAAAGGTGGAAAATTGCGATCTTGTTGTCAGCTGTTCTAGACGCGATGAGACCAATCTTCTCGCCTCGCTTGTTGCCAAAGAGGCGGGCGCCAAGCAGGTGGCTCTGATTCTCTCCAATGCAGATTACCACAAAATCGCTTTGGATTTGGGACTCTCCTACGCCGTCTCGCCGCGTCTTGCCACGGCCAACCGCCTTCTCTCCCTTATTCTCTCGTCAAGAGTGACGACCTGCATGTCTCTTTATGAAAATGAGGCGGAGGTGATCGAGCTGCAGGTCTCTTTGGGCTCAAAAATTGTCGGGATTCCCATTAGTGAACTCGGGCCGCTCCTTCCCCAGGATTTCCTGATCGCAGTGATTCAAAACCGCGGACGGATCATGATCGCCAGAGGGGATCGGATCCTCTCTCCCGGAGATAGCGTAATCGTGGTGACTAACCCAAGGCATGTAACTGAATTTCAGAAGGTCTTCTGATGCACATCCGCGATATTTCCAAAGTCTTGGGCGCTTACCTCTTCTTCTTCTCGCTCATTCTCTGCCTACCTTTTGGTTTGAGCCTCTACGATCAGTTCTACTTAGACCCTATACATCACCCTCAGTCCTACTGTAGCGGCAGCTTCCTTGTCACAATTATGATCACTTTGACAGCCGCAATTTTCCTCTACTCTTATGGCAAAGGGGGGCATGGCAGACTCTTTCGGCGTGAGGGGATTTTAGCTGTCGTTTTAGTCTGGCTCTTGACGCCGCTCTTTGGAGGAATCCCCTTCTATGTGAGTGACACCCTCCAAAACCCGGTTTTTGCCTACTTTGAAGCGATGAGTGGCTTCACCACGACGGGTGCGACGGTGATGCAGGCGAAGAAGTTTGACTTAAGCAGCGGCGAAGAGACACATCACGAGACGTCCTACACCGGGATCGAGGAAGTCAGCTACAGCTACAAAGGAACAATCGAGCCGATTCGCGACGCACACACTGGCGAGATCCTCTACGAGGGAATCGAAGCTGTGAGCCGCGCCCTCCTCTTTTGGCGCTGCATGATGCAGTGGCTTGGCGGGGGTGGGATTATGGTTCTCTTCGTCGCCGTGCTTCCCGCCCTCGGTGTGGGGGGCAAGATGTTGATGCAGTCGGAGGTGACGGGGCCGATCAAAGATGCCCTCACACCGCGGATTAAGGAGACGGCGATACAGCTTTGGAAGATCTACTTCTCTTTAACCCTTCTTGAGATCTTTTTGCTCTATGTGACCAACCCTGAGATGGATCTCTTTAACAGCGTGGCTGTCACCTTCTCTACGCTCTCCACGGGGGGCTTCAGCGTCCGCAATGAGAGCATCGGAGGTTATGGAAATAGTACGACGGAGTGGATTGTTCTCGCCTTTATGATCTTAGGAAGTGTCAACTTCTCCCTCTATTTTTTCTGTCTGCGCGGTAAATTTTTCAAGCTCTGGGATCCGGAATTGATTCTCTTTCTTACGATAGCTCTAGGGATCTCCTCTTTTGCCACCTGGCAGATCCTCGGAACCAACCAAGCTTTCCTCAGCGGCGCGATAGGAACTGACTATACTTTGGGCGAGGCGATTCGTGCCGGCTCCTTCCAGCTTGTCTCGGCGATGACCTCGACCGGCTTTTCTGTCGCCAACTATGAAATGTGGCCCTACGTCGTTCAGGTTTTGATGCTGATTGTGATGTATATCGGCGGGATGTCGGGATCGACCGCTGGCGGTATGAAGGTCATTCGCCATCTGATGCTCTTTCGCATCTCACAAAATAAGGTGGAGTCGCTCTTTCGCCCTGAAGCTGTGCGCTCCATAAAAATTGGCTATAAGGAGATCGACACCTCGGTCGCCATCAATGTTTTAAGTTTCTTTTTTCTCGTGTTGGCTCTCGCTGTCCTCGGCACCTTCCTCTACACCCTCGATGGCATCGACCCCGAAACGGCTATCGGTCTCATCAGCTGTATGATCAACAACACCGGCATCGCCTTCCGCCAGGCGGGTGCGACGAACTCCTTCGCCTTCCTCTCTGACTCTTCCGCCCTCCTCTCCTGCTTCTGGATGATTTTGGGCCGCCTCGAAGTCTTCGCCGTCCTCGTCCTCCTCGTTCCCACCTTCTGGCGCGAAGAAGTTTAATTTAATGTTGTGAGAACATCACACTAATAAAAAAAAATTATTTATTTGTAAGGTGTGTGTAATCATGTCTCAACATAAAATAGAGTCAAGATGGTTCCAGGAAGGACTTAAGGAGCCACTGAACAATTCATGTGGGCCACTTTCTTGCCCTTTCACCTCAATTTTTCGAATTTTGTAAGTCTCCTACTGTCAATAGTATGCACACTTGCAAAATTCAATAACTTGATGTAAAATCATCAAGAAATCGGCCACACCTGAATTATTCAGTGGCTCCTTTAATGCCATTTGAATTCAAAACGATTTGTTGAAAATAAATAATGTGCTAATTTCAGATTTCCCTAAATTAATTGTGACTATCCGAAGGAGGATAAAAAATGCGCGTAGAGTCAGTTAGATGCGTAAACAGGTCTCATAGTAGCTTGGTAGAGGGCAACTCAACGAGTCAACTCACAGAGAAGTGGCGAGAAGCGATGACCTTGTGGCACCAAGGAGTGGTTTGTCAAAGGTTTGTCGGAGATAATGGTACAATACGGCATTTAGGTTCTGAGGAGGAGCTGTTAGTTCAGCTGCGAAAGGGATACCAGCTTCGTGAAAATCCTGAAGGTTTTGTCTATCTATTTCGGGGGGTGCTAGGTGGAGCTCCGGGGATAGAGGCTCTTGAACAAAAATTGGATTTAAAAGTAGAGGGAAAGCTCAGTGTCTTTATAACATACCAATGGGGGCAAAAAGAACTTGCCAAGCAAGTGGAAGCTGAGTTTGAAAGAAAAGGCTATTTGGTGATCAGAGACGAAAGTAACCTCTCCCACGGCGCCTACATCAAAGGATTTATGCGAATCATTGCCCATCCCAAACTGGACTATGTGATCCCTGTAGTCAGTAGAGGCTATCTTCGTTCGCGCAATTGTATGTATGAAGTGAACCAAGTAATGAACCGTTATAACTGGCAAGCGACAACCCTTCCCATCGTGATTCAAAATGATCCAAGCGATTCAGCGAATATCTACGGTGGTGTGCACGATTATGTCGAACACTGGCAAAAGGAGTTGGAATCAGCAAAAAGCGATGAAGATAGAGAGGTGATCGATACCATCTTGAAAAATATTCGCCGTTTTGGAGAGGAGGTGAGTGGAAAGCTCCGTATAGGTGAGCAGGAACTACTATCCAAGAGTTTCAGTCCCCTATTCGAGTCAATTGAGGCCCATCAAGAAACCAATGCCGGTATGAAGTTTAAAAAGATCGACGAACTTTTAAGCTAATCAGACTATGAAGCGATGATGGAAGACAATGAAGAAGCGGAACGACTATTCAAAGAGGCGTTAGCAGCTCTAAAAGAGATGAGGCATTTGATCAACACTATAGGTAAGCCCTATGCAGCCAAAGTGCACGGAAAATATGGGGAATTTTTGTTGAGTATCGAAAAAAAGGAAGAGGGAGAAAAGCAGTTACGAGCAGCGGCGAAACTTGGATATGGATCAGGAGAAGTAAAACCTTCGCCTTCAGCTCATAATGCTTCAACATCCCAAGTAAGTGGGTCAACATCATCAGCACCAGGAATACCCTCAATGGCTTTTGGCCCTGCAGAGTGGGAGAAATACTTCGGCGAGGTGGATCCAGCGCCTCCACTGCCAGCAGATATTGAGGAGATCTTAAATAGTTCCTGCCACTACTGGCCAACGAAGAAAGTGAGCGAGACACATCTCCTCTTTTACGTACCAAGCCAGGTTGATGACAAACCGTTGACTTTGAATAGCTTAGGGCACCTTATTCAAAATCCGAAAGGCGGGGGCAAAAAGACTAAATACAGATATTATAAAGATGATCTTGTGAAAGCCTATGGATCAAAGGTTACAGAGGCGCATTGGGTGCTGATGACGCGGGATGTCGTGCCAGGGAGCAGGAAAAATACGTATCTAAAGCAATGCGATTTATCTAAAGGAGGCGATGAGCCTCTGCATCTATTGGATGCTACAGTTGGGATCTTGATGAGTCATACGATGAGTGGTAAGAGGTTGTTTGGTGACAACCCTTGGACCGACACCCGATGCCAGGAGGTATATGGAGGTTATCAGATTTGCGTAGGCAGCTTTTCCCTTGATGGCCTCAGCCTTCATAACGACTGGAGCGGAGGCGATGGCTGCGGCCTCGCCTTAGCGCGAAAGTTTTGAACGTGGGTGCCCTGCGAGGGATAATCTAAGAAATGCAGAAGGATCAGATGGAGATGCCGTGAAATTCTATCAATCTGCAATTGAATAGGCGCTGGCGATTACAATTAAGCCGCGTCGACGTGAATCGTTAGGTTTAGACCCTCTCGATCAATGAGATCTTGTAGGCAGATGCTTACGAAGTTTTTTTCTGAATAGCCGGTTTTTTTAGCAAAGGTCGCAGCGACTTTGGGGCTGACAAATCGTCTCTCATTTTCAATATCGCAAAGGTATTGCGTGGAGACCCCGAGGATTTTAGAAAACTCCGCTTGTGTCATCTCTTCGCCCTGTCTTATCGATCTAAGCAAAAGACCAAAAGATAGGGTCTCTCCCATAAGCTTTTCTAATTTCTTTGTTGTCTTCATAACATCAAAATTACACTAAATTAGTGTAATCGGCAATATTACAAATTCGAAAATTACGGTCATGGTGTATCTTTATCACTTATGCGTGATCGAAAGGGTGAAGATATTCCTCTAAAGGCCAACTGGCTTTTGCATCTGACTCTGCTGGCTCTTTTGGTGCTCTTTTTTCGTGTCTGGCAGCTGGCGGTGCTGGAGAGGGACGAGAGGATCGAAGAGGCGCGGGCGCCGATGGTTAAGCGTGTGCTGGAGCCGGCGAAGAGAGGCACGATTCGCGATCGATTTAACATTCCGTTAGCGATCAACGCGATTAACTATCAGGTGGCCGTTGTCTGGGCGCGGATTGCTGAGGTGCCCACTCATGTTTGGGAAAGAGATGAAGAGGGTACAAGGGTCAAGCGGCCTCTTCGGCGCGAATATGTGGAGAGTCTGTCGAAGCTGATTGCCAAAGAGCTGTCAATGGATCCTGTCAATGTAGAGGATCAGATCTGGTCGACCGCCAGCTTCTTTGGCAGCGCTCCTTTTGTGGTTAAAGAGGGCATCAGCGAGGCGCAGTACTATCGATTAAAGGGGCTCTCAAGAATCTGGCCTGGGTTAGAGCCTATGATAGGGTCGAAGCGGCGCTACCCTCACGGCATGATCGCCTGCGATGTGCTAGGTTACATGGGGGCTATCAACCGCGATGAGATCCAGGCGGTTTTAAAAGAGATCCAGACGCTTCAAGAGACAATTAACGCCATACATCTCGGTGAGCCAGCCTCTCTTCCGGAAGGTTTAAACAGCATCGCTGATTGCGAAGAGCGGCTTAAGCTGTTGCAAGAGCGCGCCTACACAATTCATGACTTTATTGGCAAAAGCGGGATCGAAAAGCGTTTTGAGAGCTCTCTTCGCGGCGCTTTGGGACGACGCGAATATGAGTCCGACGCAAGGGGGAACTTTTTACGTGAACTTCCCGGCTCGAAGGAGCCGGCATCGGGAAAGCGGCTTCTTTTGACAATCTCTAAAGAGCTTCAGGAGTATGCAGAGCAGCTTTTAGCTTTCGAAGAGAAGGTGCGCGATGAGAGATCACTCCATGCGCGCCTTGAGGGAAAGCGTCTTAACGATGTGAAAGCTCCCTGGATGAAGGGAGGCTCTGTTGTAGCGATCGATCCCAATAATGGGGAAATTTTGGCGCTCGCCTCTTACCCTCGTTTTGACCCCAACGACTTTATTCCCAATAACCAGCTGCGTGAAGAAAAAGAGCGCGTTCGGCGCGTTCACCGCTGGCTCGAGACAGAAAAATATATTGGCTGGCTCTTTGATCAGAAGGTGCCAATAATGCGCGAATTTTATGATGTTCTGACCAACCGCTGGGAGATTCAAGAGGAGTACTTAACATATGATCGCTATTTAGAGCATATCTTCCCAAAAAAGGGGGCAGCTTATGAGGCGATCTCTGAGGTAAAAAATCTACGAGAGGGCTATCGGATGCTTCAAAAGCCCTCTTCACTAGATTATCTCCAGCAAAAAGATAGAGAGCTTGTTTTAGATCTTTTAAATCTCTTCATCAACCAAGATGTTTTTGATGAGGAGCTGCTTGCTAAGGTTGGTGATATCTCTATAAGTGAATATCGCGATCAGTGCTGCCGCTATTTTAAGATCTGTGAGGAGCTTTTGGAGGAGCAAAGGGCTCTCTTTCATCAAGAGAAGTTTCCTCATTGGCGTGAGAATTTTGGCAAAGAGTTTCTCAAAGAGAAACGACAGCTAGAAAGGCAAAAGGGAACATATGCTAAGCCCTACCTCGACTATTTTAATGAAGAAGAGAGAAGACAGTTTGCCGCCTGGTGGGAGGAAAATGGCGCTGAGCTTCTCATAGATTTGGAATATTCTGATCTGCAGAAAAGTTTAAGTTCTCTGTCAAAAGAGCAGAAGGTGCAATACCTCTCAACGATGCGTATCTTTGATGAGCTAAAAAGACCTCTCATTGGCAGCTATCGGCAGTTGCGAAAGGGGGGCACTTTAAAAGAGCTGGCGATGGCCTTTTACCCCACATGGGGATTTGGAGTGGGCCGCTCATATGGCTACCGCCAGTCAGGAATCCAGGGCTCTATCTTTAAAATTGTTACCGCCTACGCCGGTTTGAAGAGCAACTACCAAAGGGTCAAAGAGCGTAAAAGCCTCGTCACCCGTAGTGATATCAACACTTTCGAGATTATCGACGAGGTTAAGCGTGATGGGAACCGCTGGGAGGTGGGTCGTTTCTTAGATGGCACTAAGATTCCACAAGTTTACAAAGGGGGTCGCATCCCTCGTAGTATGAACTACAATTTAGGGCGTGTCGATCTGGTGCGCGCTATGGAGACCTCGTCAAACCCCTTCTTCTCTTTGGTGGCAGCTGATATTGTGGAGAGCCCTCAAGCTTATATTGACACGATGCGTTCGCTCTCCTATGGAGAGAAGACTGGCATCGACTTGACTGGTGAGATTTCTGGCAAAATTCCTACAGACCTCGAAGAGAACCGCACCGGCCTCTATGCCACGGCGATCGGTCAGCACACCCTAGTCGCCACGCCGATCCAGGCAGCTGTGATGCTCTCGGCCATCGCCAACGGCGGCAAGGTCTTCAAGCCGCAGCTGGTTAAACTGCTCTTAGATGAATCTAAGGTTGAGACCCTACAGCCGGAAATAAAGCGTGAAGTGCCGATGGCAAGACCGATTCAGGAGCTTCTCTTTGAAGGGATGAAAAGGGTCTTAAGCCATGGCAAGCCGGAACATCTCTATCGCTACTACCCCGGCTACCGCGATCTGATCAAAGAGTATGGTGATATCCACAAGTCGATGATGGGAAAGACCAGCACCAGTGAAGCGCTCGAACTTCTCAACGTCGGCGCTGGCCAAAAGGCCTACATGGTGAACCATATCTGGTTTGGCGGCATCTGCTTTGAAGAGCGCCCCTTAGATTCTCACCATGACCTTCTCGTTGCCAAAGACCCTTACGGCAAACCAGAACTCGTTGTCATCGTCTACCTCCGCTTCGGCCGCCTCGGTAAAGAGACCATCCCTGTCGCTGCTCTTCTAGCCAAACGCTGGCGCGAAATCAAAGCCTCCTATCAGTGAGATAGCTTGCAAAATGGTTTACAAAATAGTATAAAAAATGATAGACTGTAAACCAGTAAGGATTGGATATGTCGGAAAAAATATTTGGACAGAGGCTCAGGCAGGCAAGGAGAGCGGTTGGTTTAAGTTTGAGAGGACTTGCAGACCGCGTTGGGTTATCTCATGCCGCAATTCAAAAATTTGAAAGAGGTGATCTGTTCCCCTCTTCAGATTGTTTAATCAAGCTATCAGAGGTATTAAATATTCGTGTCGAGCGTCTGTTTCGACCTCAAACTGTCAAGATTGAAAGGATTCGTTATCGAAAGAAGGGCTCTCTTGGTAAGAAGAGTAAAGAGGAGATCGAACAGCAGCTGCTCGAGAAGCTTGAGCGGCGAGTAGAGCTAGAAAACTGTTTTCCTTTTCCCGTGTTTGTTGCATTTGATGGTCCCGGTTTCAAGAGCAGTAGTGATGGCGATCTTGAGGCTGCTGCAGTTAAGCGTCGTGAAGATTGGGGGCTTGGTTTGGCTCCCATTCATGACCTTATTGATGTTTTTGAAGGTCACGGAATTAGAGTGGTACAAATCGAAACTGACGACGAAGCTTTTGACGGGCAATTTTTTCTCTCAGGTCAAGATCCTGTCATTGTGATTAGTAATAATTGGCCAGGGGATCGTCAACGCTTTACTTTGGCTCATGAATTAGGTCATCTCCTTTTTCATCCCGCTAAAAAGTTAGATGAGGAGAGAGTTTGCGATCGATTTGCCGGAGCTTTTCTTTTTCCTAAGGCTGCAGTTCAAAAAGAGTTTGGTGAAAAACGCTCATCGATAGAACTCAGAGAGCTTCTTCTAGCAAAACAGGAGTACGGACTAAGTATGGCGGCTGTTTTATACCGGCTTGTCCAGTCAAAAGTGATTTCTGAATCTCATTTTAAAAGTTGGAAATCTCACTTCAAAAAAGAGGGATGGCGTTTTCGTGAACCGGGACATCAGCTGCCCCCGGAAACTGCACATCACTTCGAACAGATGGTTTTTCATGCCTTAGGAGAGGAGTACATTAGTGAATCTAAAGCAGCTGAGCTTTTGAATGTGAGGCTAGATGTCTTTCGGGAATTTCGATTAATTAATGAGCAGACTTTTACAGACCGTTAGCGATTCGAACGTTCTCATTGATATTGAGGATGGAGAGCTTACAAACGCTCTCTTCTCTCTTGCAAATATCCATTTTTTCGTTCCTGATGTTCTGTTTGAACAGGAACTTCGTACAGGACACTCTCATTTAATTGATCTTGGGCTAAACATATGTTCTTTATCCGGTACCTCAGTGGCAGAGGTTTTTGAACTGGCTCAAAAATATAGAAAGGTCTCTCGTATAGACCTTTTTGCTCTTCAGCTTGCCAAGGAAAAATCTGCTCTGCTCCTAACGGGAGATAAAGCTCTCTCTAAGGTTGCTAAGGAGTTTAAAATTGAGTGTCATGGAACTGTCTGGCTGGTAGAACAGATAATTCAAGAAGGGATAATTCAGATTTCAGAGGCTGAAGAGGCCTATAGGCGTATGCGCGCCGCTGGAAGTAGGCTGCCTTGGGAAGAGGCTGAGCAGAGGCTCATTCAGATGGCGGGAGTGGGTGAATTAGCTAATCAACCTCCTATTTTGTCGAGATAACCTAAAAACAACCCCCTATTTCATCGAGTAGATCTTCAAAACAACCCCTTCTTTTATAGAGCAGGTCTTTAAAACAACCCCTTCTTTTGTAGACTTAATCGATATTCTATGCTAATTTAGGGGTAGAAAATATGAAAAGAACACGTGTAAAATTTCTATTAGACTGGCTAACCTCTTCAAACAGAAAGCCTTTGGTAGTTCGAGGGGCAAGGCAGGTGGGAAAGACCTGGCTTGTGCGGGATTTTGCAAAAAATCAGGGGCTAAAGCTTGTAGAACTTAACTTTGAAAAGAACCCCTCATTTAGCACTCTTTTTTCCTCAAATGAGCCAAAAGAAATCCTTTTAAACCTCCAGGCGCACTTTGGCTACAAGATTGTGCCTGAAGAGTCTCTGCTTTTTCTCGATGAGGTGCAGGCGGCACCAACAATCTTAGCAACTCTTCGTTGGTTTGCCGAGGAGATGCCTGAGATTCCCGTGATCGCAGCGGGTTCGTTGCTTGAATTCACCTTAGCTAAACATGAATTTAGCATGCCGGTTGGCCGGATTAGCTATATGCATCTTGAACCACTCTCATTTGAGGAGTTTTTAGTAGCTATTGGCGAGGAGGAATTGAAGAAGTATCTGGAAGAGTTTCATTGGGAGGTTAAAATTCCTCAAGCGATCCATGAAAAGCTGATTAAGGCTGTCAAAGAGTACCTCATTATTGGGGGAATGCCTGCGGCAGTCTCCTCATGGGTTGATAGAAAGGATCCTTCATCGGTGAATCAGATCCATTTTGATCTCTTAGCAACCTATAGAGATGATTTTGCCAAGTATAGTGGGCGTCTGTCAACGGACCGTCTCGACGATGTGCTGAGAGCTATTCCAAGGCAGCTTGGACAAAAATTTGTCTATAGTCGAGTCAATTCTGAAATCTCTTCCGCTCCAATTAAACAGGCACTAGAACTCCTCTCGATGGCTTTTCTTTGTCACCGTGTCGTAGCAACATCTGGAAATGGATTGCCTCTTGGAGCTGAGACTAATGAGCGCTTTACAAAGGTGATCATGCTCGATTGTGGTCTCGCCTCTGCAGCTTTAGGTTTATCTCTTAAGCAGCTCCTGCAAGTTTCAGAGATCGATCTTGTAAATGATGGGGGTATGGCTGAACAGTTAACTGGACAATTATTGAGGACAATTTACCTCCCCTATGCAACACCTGCTCATTACTACTGGCAGAGAAATGGGAAATCAAACGCAGAGATTGATTATCTGATTGGGCATGAGGCTTTAGTTGTCCCCATTGAAGTGAAGGCAGGAAAAACAGGGTCGTTAAAATCTCTTCATCAATTCATGAGTGAGAAGAAAAAATCTATTGCCGTCCGTATCAATTCTGATTTTCCCTCAAAAGGTCCAGTCTGTCTAAAAGATACTCTTGGGCAACCTGTTGATTATCAGCTGTTTTCGATTCCTTTCTATTTAATTGGTCAGCTTGATCGTATAATTAGTTAATTCTTTATTTTTCCTTAATTAAAATTATTTATAATAACATCTATTTTGTAATTAAATAGGTGTGAAATGGTAAATAATATAAATGATGCGCGGATTTCTGAAGAAGTGTTAGCTAGGCTGGAAGAGGGGGCGTTTGAGGATCCCCTCAAAGGACTCTTCAATGCAACGAAAGCTATAGCTGAGCAGCTTTTGACAGGGGCAGGGGCAGGCGCTGTTGAGGCTTTTGCTAGTAAGTTTAAAGGTGCCCTCCCCTCTCTTGGAACTTTGGGAAAGAGTCTAAAAGAGCTTCTTCCAAATGAGATTCCCACCTGGTTTGATACCGCCCTCTCTGCCATAGAGTTTTCCGCCTATCGCTTTGGTATTCAAAATGTTCTCTTAAAAGAGCTTCCAAAGTCCATCGCTCGTCAAATTGATCCCGATCTGGAGCCGTTGGTCGATTCCCCGGAAGCTAAGGTGGCTCGTATGTTAACTGTCGCCTCCCTGATTGCTCTCATCTTATCCGATGGTGAGGGGCTCTTAGACCCTCTAGTCATCTCCAGCTTCCTTTCCGGTCTTTCCGCCGCCTACTTAGATGAGGTCGGGGCTGGCTACTTAGAGTCAGCTGTCGTGATGGCGACCACCCATCTCCTCTCCTCGCTGTAATTGCTTTTTAAAGGAGAGCTATATCCTGTTGATGACTTTATCGACATTAGGCCAATTCTAATTCTTGACAGGTATTTAAGTTTTCAAGTAGATTCGATCAGTTCTACCCAGGAGATATTATGTCTAATGTCACAGCTGTTTATGAGGGTTCTATAGGGGAAATTCGTGGCAATTTTCAAAAAGGGGTATGGAGTGGTGCTAAAGCGGCTGCCAATGCTGCTATTGGCCATTTCTCATACCATACTGGCACAGGTGTAGCCATCGTCAAGGTAGCACCTGGTCTCTCCGCTGCAATTGCCAATAAGGTAGTAGGTCCAGGGGTGCTGAATTTCTTTGCCAGACAAACTCTTGCAGGCGCGATGGTCCCTTTTGTGGCGACTGGTGGAGGTTTTTTAGCAGCTACTGCTGCAGTTGGTGGAGCCTGCCTGTTAGAGAAAGGATTAGAGAGTGGAGCTGGCATTGTTTATCGTGCCATGTATCCTGAAGCGGGGGAACCAAAAGTGGGACAGCTTAAAACAGATAAGGGGCCTGGTCCATTCGAAGTGACTACTTGTAAGCCCCGTACTCTAGCCAGATCTCACACCTTTACCACAATGCCAATAAGGGTACAGTAAAGAGATGTCGACAGGAGGTGCACAGCCACCAAGAGAGACATGGGGGCGATGGGTTGAGAGAAGAGCTCCAGCAGTTGTCGTGCCTGTGGCAACTTTCTTTGCGCAAGGTAGCGCTGGTCCCATTGCATTTAATGCGCTCACCTGGACAGGAATGCCACAAACAATGGCTTATTACACTGTGGGTCAGATGTGGAATAGCGGAGTGATTTATTACGTGGGCCCCGCAGTTGGAGGAGCTGCAGGTTTGGCTGCTGCCGCAATACCACCTGCAGCAAGATGGGCATACAACAGAATCCCCTCTCGCAGACCAGCAGCTCGAGAAGAAGACCTTACTCAGGGTTTACCAGATCACATTCAGCAATTGTGGGGCGCAACATTTCCCATTCAATCACCAGAAAGGTTTTTACCCATCCTAGGCAGAACTTGGGAAGATGGGGGACGTTCTGCGGTTTTAGAACCTCCTCGTTTAAGAAGGGTCCAATCTCTCTAGATCTTCTATTCTTCAATTGAGATGCTTTGATCTAGCACCTCTTTCGTGCAAAAAACCTTTTTCCTTCAGCCCTCAAATTATCAATGTATTGTTTAAACATCCATGTCCTTCAGGTGATGAAGAACGTCACCCTAAGGAAGTGTTATATGAAAAAGCAGGGTAAATCAATTGAATATTTTGGTTTTACCCCCTCAGTTAGCCTTTTTTGTTATTAACCCTAAGGGGGAGGGGGTGTTTACATTATTCTCTATTAATCTTTGTTCCTTCTGTCTTAAGCTTAGCATTAGGTGGGATATCTGTGGGCAGATGATTGAGAAACTCGTTATAGCTAACATCTAAAAAAGTAAGATTTCTTAGGCTTCTCGGAAGAGTACGGAGATCATTGCCTAGAGCATTTAGTAAAACCACATTATCCATGTCAGGCAGATGAGTTAATCTGTTCGACTCGACGAATACACGCTTCAATTTGTTCATTCCTGGTGGGAGGGAAGTTAGCTGGTTGTGGCGAACAATTAGTTCCACCAGGTTGTTCATTCCTGACGGGAGGGAAGTTAGCTGGTTGGAGCCGACGTTTAGAACCTCCAGGGTATTCATTCCTGGCGGGAGGGAAGTTAGTTGGTTGTAGCTGGCATTTGCTTTGGTTAAATTCTTCATTCCTATTGGTAGGGTATCTAGCTTATTTTTATAAGCATTTAGTTCGAGCAGACTGTTCATCCCATCTGGGAGGGAAGTTAGTCGGTTGTCGCTGACATCTGCTTTGGTTAAATTACTCATTCCTGTTGGTAGAGTATTTAGCTCATTTTTATAAGCATTTAGTTTGACCAGTCTGTTCATTCCTGGTGGGAGGGAAGTTAGTTGGTTGTGGCTGACATCTAACACCTCCAGGTTGTTCATATCTGGTGGGAGGGAAGTCAGTTGGTTGTTCAAAACGATTGCTTTGGTTAAATTGATCATTCCTTCTGGAAGTGAGGTTAATTGGTTGTGGCTGGCCAATAATACCTTCAGATTTTTCATTCCCATAGGTAGATAGGTGAGCCCCCTCGCAGTTTGAGAGGAGTTTTGTGTACGCAGACTACCTTCATCTGTATCGTTATCTGTATCGCTATCTGAATCGAGAACGGTTTCTCTAATATGAAAAACTTTGGCTAGAAAGTCACCCATATTATTAACAGAGACATCTAGTTCAATCAAATTGCTCATTCCTTCTGGCAGAAAAGTTAGTTCATTACCCCCAGCCTGTAGTATTTCTAAGTGATTGGCTGCAACAAGGCAGCCTGGAAGTGTTTTGAGTCCTAGCCGTGAAACAGATAGGCTAGTCGAATGATCTTGTAGGATGTTTTTTATCTTAGCTGCAGCTTCAGAACGCCTCTCTCCCTCTGAACCTGACATTACCCATCTATCCAGGTTACTTTTGAATGCTTTTTCTAGGGAGCCTGGCTGATTGATTTCTGGATACTGTTCCTCTGAGAGGGTAGTTAGCCCGATCTTGGTTGCATGTTCTTGAAGCTTATTTTTAAGAGTAGTGGCATAGAACTCTTTGAGGTCATCTCGTCTTTGGAAGAGAATCCACTCGGAAAGTGAGCTTTCATCATTGGTGGGTAGTAAGAGTTCATTTATCGACTCCTGGTCAAAATGGTTGATCACTTTATTAACTTCATCTAATCGGCTCTCAGTTATGAGCTGTTTTAGACACTTTCTTAAGGCTGCTTGAAAATCACTCTTTGTTAAAGCTGAAGCTGGGTTGATAGGGATATGAATACCGGGGGCGATTTCATCAAGTAACTTTATTAATTGATTAGCTGTCAATTTTTGTTCTTTAATTAAAACTGAATGACAAATTTTAGGAATTTTCTGCAATAATGAGTTATCTCTTTGAACAAGTAAACGAAGTAGAATCATATCAATTTGTGGAAGTCTATTGATGAATTCAAATTTTCTTTCAAATATTTTTTTTATGATTGAATCGATCTCTTTGAGAGTATGATTATCAATAACTAGATCAGCGCCGTTGTTTCCATTAATTAGCCAAAGATGCAGGCTTGTATTGCTCATTCTGTAATCCTTTTAAGTTTCTATTTCGATGGGTAAGCCAGAGGGTACAAAAGAGGTAAAAAAAAAGTCAATTTGCGCTTTGATAGGTGTAAGCAAAAAAGTTGTAATGTCACCTTTCACCAAAGCTAAAATGTTATCCCCTCTACTTGCTTTTTTTTTGATGACCTCCTAAGAGGAAAAGAGGGGGTGTGTTCCAGTGGATCTATATATTAGTGAGGAGGAGGCGAAGGATTTAGGTCCTGATGAGCTTCTTCGCAGGCTCGGCACTTCTCTGCAGGGTTTGAGCGAGGAGGAGGCGGGGGCTCGTCTTGAGAAGGTGGGAGAAAACGCCCTGCCGAGTGAAGAGAGAAGCGTTCTTTGGATGCTCTTTGGCTTTTTCTGGGGTCCTATCCCTTGGATGATAGAGGTGGCGGCCATCTTGTCGCTGTTGGTGGGTCACTTTGCTGACTTCTACGTCATCTTAGGTCTGTTGATTTTCAATGCGTTGATCGGATTTTGGGAGGAGCATAAGGCACAAAATGCGCTCGATGCTCTGAAGAAGGGTCTGGCTCTGAAGGCTAAGGTGAAGCGCGGCGGCAGCTGGGGCGTCATTGATTCCGTTAATCTAGTTCCGGGAGATCTGGTGCGTATCAGATTGGGAGACATTATACCGGCAGATGTTTCGCTAACAGAGGGTGACTATGTCTCTGTCGACCAGTCGGCGTTGACGGGTGAATCTTTACCAGTCACCAAGAGGGTGGGCGGCTTTGGCTATAGCGGCTCCATCGTGAAGAAGGGGGAGATGGAGGCGGTCGTGACCGCCACCGGCGCGAAGAGCTTCTTAGGGAAGACGGCGCAGCTGGTGGCTAAAGCGGGGGCGCTCTCTCACTTCCAGCAGGCGGTGATGCGGATTGGTGACTTTTTGATCTTTGTCGCGATCGCTTTGGCGATTCTGCTCACCTCTGTTGAACTCTATCGCGGCGAGCCTATCCTAGAAGTATTGCAGTTTATCTTAATCCTTGTCATCGCCTCGATTCCGGTCGCCATGCCGGCTGTTTTGTCGGTGACGATGGCGCTTGGCGCATTGAAGCTCTCCAAACAAAAAGCAATTGTGTCCCATCTGCAGGCGATTGAGGAGCTGGCCGGCATCGATGTTCTCTGTTCTGACAAGACCGGCACCTTAACGCAAAATAAACTGACCCTGGGCGACCCGATCCCATTTGAGGGGGCCAAAGATCTCATTCTCTCAGCTGCGATCGCCTCACGCGCGGAGGATCAAGATCCAATCGATCTGGCGATCATCGGCTCTCTACCAGACGCTTCTATTTTAAAAGATTATCCTCAAAGTGAATTTATCCCCTTCGATCCTGCCTCCAAGCGCTCGGAGGCAACCGTGAAAGGCGTTAGCTACAGCAAGGGAGCGCCTCAGGTGATTTTAGATCTTTGCCAGCTCGAGGGCGAGCCAAAAGAGCAGATGATGAAAAAGATCGAGGAGCTGGCGGGAAGAGGCTATCGCACGCTCGCTGTTGCTAGAAAAGAGAGAAAGGGCTGGGCATTTCAGGGACTCTTGCCGCTCTATGACCCTCCGCGGACAGACTCAAAGGAGACGATCGAAAAGGCGAAGGAGCATGGTCTTTCAGTTAAGATGGTGACAGGGGACCACACCGCGATTGCCAAAGAGCTGGCCGCGATGCTGGGCCTAGGACGTAACATTCATCCGGCGGGGGAGTTCTTTGGGGCTAAAGAGGAGAGGCTCACAGCCTCTCAAGGGGAGCAGATCGAAAGAGCGGATGGCTTTGCTGAGGTGTTGCCAGAGCATAAATACCAGATTGTAAAGGCTCTCCAAGAGATGAAACATCAGGTGATTATGACCGGCGACGGCGTCAACGACGCGCCGGCGCTCAAACAAGCAGACTGCGGTATCGCGGTTCAAGGAGCAACCGATGCCGCCAGAGCGGCCGCGGCGCTGATTCTCACAAACCCCGGCCTGTCGGTGATCATCAAGGCGATCGAAGAGGCGCGCTGCATCTTTGAGAGGATGATCAGCTACACCATCTACCGCATCGCCATGACCTTTGACATCATGATCTTCGTCGTCTTGACGATGCTCTTTATCCCTGACATCAAAGGGGTCCCTTTTCAGCCCTTGAGCGCCATTATGATTGTGTTACTAGCGCTCCTTGACGATATTCCGATCATGACGATCGCCTATGACAACACAAAAGTGAATTCAGGCCCTGTGCGCTGGCGAATGGCGCCCATTTTTATTGTGGCGACTGTGTTGGGGCTTACAGCGGTACTAGAGACATTTGGCCTGTTAGTCCTCGGCGTTAACTGGCTAGATATTGACCCGAAACATCTGCAGTCGATGCTCTTTTTACAGCTCGTCTTAGGCGGCCACCTGATGCTCTTTTTAACCCGTACCAGAGGCGCTTTTTTCAAGCCGCCCTTTCCCTCTCCCATTCTCTTCTTAGCGATTTTAGGGACGCAAATTTTCGCTGCGCTGATGTGCTTCTTTGGACTCTTAGTTCCAGAGCTTCCTTGGGAGCTGATCGGCCTCGTCTGGCTCTATAACATCGCCTGGATGTTTGTCCAAGATGGGGTCAAGCTTCTCACCTACGGCATCGTTGAAGGGAAATTTTCACACCATAAAAAGCTACTGAAGCGGACAAATGAGTAAAATCAGAGCACTATTTTTAGATGTGGGCGGCGTTCTCCTTACCAATGGTTGGGACACCAAAACGCGTAAGAGGGCGTGTGAGCATTTTGATCTTGATGTCAAAGAACTTGAGTCAAGACATCATCTGATCTACGACACCTATGAGCAGGGGAAGATGACGCTGCAGGACTACCTAAAAAGGCTCGTCTTTTATCAAGATCGCCCCTTCACATTCGATCAGTTCTTCAACTATATGAAGGAGCAGTCAAAACCGCTGCCTGGCATGATCGATCTCATCAAAGAGGTCAAAGAAAAATATCACTTAAAGATCGCCTGCGTCAGCAACGAAGGAAGAGATCTCACCCTTCACCGCGTTAAGGCTTATCACTTCCATCAGTTTGTCGACTACTTTATCTTCTCCTGCTTTGTCCATCTCAAAAAGCCGGACTCTCAGATCTTTCGCCTCGCCCTTGATGTGGGCATGTTTTCTCCCGAAGAGGTGATCTACCTCGACGATCGCCAGATGCTCGCTGACGAGGCTAAAGCCCTCGGTATCCATGCGATCCATCACAAGAGTCTTGAAGATACCAAGTCTCTTCTCGCAACAAAACTATAAAAATCATTGAACCTTATCCAAATCCACAAATCTTGTATAAAGCCGTCTACCCAATGTTGGGATGTTCTCTCGAAGAAACTAATCCCTTCCTTTTTTAAATTATAAAATTTACTGCTGTTTCATTTTTTATTTAAAAGTAAATTGTAATTGATTGTTTTATCACTATTTTTTATAATTCAGGCCCCAAAAAAATAAAAGGAAGTTTTATGAGTTGCACATCTAAGATCACTGGAAAGGAGAACACCCCTGAACTGGGCGGATCCCAGCACTCTTTAGGTGATCGAGGTAGGCCGCCCAATTTAGCCAGTAGAGTAGCTCAAATATTTCCTCAGTCATGCGCTCAACAAGCTGAGGGAGACTTGAGTGGTGAAGATAATAGGCAGGTGGGCAAATTAGTCGTTTTTTCTATGGGGCCAAAACCACCAATAAATAAAGATGATCAAGTTGCTGTTGAAGCATTAATGTCTCTCCTCCTTCAGGGTAAAGACTCTCCTTCTGTTAGCCAAGAGCCTAAATCTCGTATTCAAAAACCTTGGACCCGTGATGAAGAGATAAAACTTCTAGAGTTATCTAAGACTCTGGAGGGAACCGGTTGGGCGCGTTTTCAGCCCCATTTTCCTGGTCGATCTGTAAATTGCATCAGGGTAAAGCATTGGCATCTGGTTGGGCCAAAGCCTGCAAACAATCCAGAAGATGGAGCTAAACCACCTTCTGTTCATCGGGCTTGGGACCTTGATCGAATCGAGAAATTATTCCAAATTGTCATAGACACTCGTGATAAGTGGAAATTTCCTCTCGGTTCAGTGGATTTTAGTAGCATCGGTGTCCAAATGAATTCTGCTAAAAATAGGTATACAGAACTGATGAAGAGGGCAGAGAAAAATTCTCACAATTGGGGTGAATACAACGTCGAACAGCTGCGAGGACTTGTATTGGTAAAAGGCAGTGATTGGAAGGCGATCAGTGGTGAGTTAGCGCCGCTGAAAAATGGTCAAGTTCCAACTGCGCTAGATGCTCTTTTACAGAGCCAACTTCTGAAGGTATTTCCCTCTTTTTTGGAAAGCAGTGGGCCTCCTCAAGTAGCTTTAAACCCTTCAGCAGTCGCTGCCAAGGCGCCTTTAGCGGAGGGTGCGGACCAAGTGGCTGAGCCCCCTCACAGAAGCAGTAGCTGGACCTTAAAGAGAGTTGAAGAGCTCTTAGCTTTGATTGAGAAAAATAGCAGTAGCGAATTGTTTTCGTGGACAGAGGTAGATTTTTCTTCCTTAAAAATTCAAATGGAATCTGCAAGGGAAAAATATTATCAATTGATAAAACAGGCTAGGAAAGATTCTAAGAATTGGAGTGAGGAAAATACGAGAAAGCTTTCAGAACTTACTTCAACTGGTTCGACTAATTGGAGGGAAATTGCTCAAGAAGTAGGTCCTTTGAACAACGGTCACTCTCCATCTACGCAAGATGCTCTTTTGCAGAATCATCTACTTAAAAAACTTACCTATAAAAAAGATCAAATATGGACTGAAGAGGAGTTAAGTTCTCTTCGTGAAATGGCACTGCGGATTCAAGAAGAGGGAGGTAGAGTGAACAAAGAGGATCTTGAAAAACTTTTCCCCAATCGAAGTTTTAAATCCTGTTTGTCCAAGTTGTACAAGCTAGGTTACCGATGTTCTAGCCTTTCAGGAATTGTGGATCATGTAGCTGAGCCCCCTCACAGAAACTGCGGCTGGACCTTAAGGAGAGTTGAAAAGCTCTTAGCTTTGATTGAGCAAAATAGCAGTAGTGGCTTGTTTCAGTGGGCAAAGGTAGATTTTTCTTCCTTAGACATTCAAATGGTTACTGCAAGGGACAAATATTATCAATTGATAAAACAGGCTAGGGAAGATTCTAAGAATTGGAGTGATGAAAATAAGAAAAAGCTTTTAGAACTTACTTCAACTGGTTTGACTAATTGGAGGGAAATTGCTCAAAGAGTAGGTCCATTGAAAAATGGTTACTCTCCAGCTGCGCAGGATGCTCTTTTGCAGAATCATCTACTTAAAGAACTTACCTATAAAAAAGATCAAATATGGACTGAAGAGGAGTTAAGTTCTCTTCGTAAGATTGTGCAGCGCAGTCAAAAAGGGGGAAGTTTCGTAACAAAGGAGGAGCTTGAGAAACTTTTCCCCAATCGAAGTTTTAAATCCTGTTTGTCCAAGTTGTACAATCTAGGTTACAAAGGTCGT
>JAJFMK010000019.1 GCA_021772215.1 Chlamydiota bacterium
ATATGAAGAGCTCGAAAGCGACTATAAAAGGCGCTAATGTTGTACTTTATTTTCCCTTGATGCACACTCGATTCAAATTAGGGTAGAGGAGACCAAAAAAATGAAGTTTTGGTTAGATGGATTAGAGGCGAACCTCATTCAAGAGGGACTTGAGACGGGTATACTCTACGGTGTCACAACCAATCCCAAGCTATTGGCCGATACGAAACTTTCGATAGAAGAGACGATCGAGGAGCTCTTGGAGATCCAGGAGGGACCGATTACCGTACAGGTGGTGGCCAATAGCTCTGAAGAAATGAAAGAGCAGGGCCAAAGACTCTACTACATCTCCAATCGCATCATCATCAAAATTCCCGCCACCCGCAGCGGCTACCGCGCCATACATCGTCTCTCTAGGCAGAGTATTCCTACAATGGCGACGGCGGTTTTCTATCCCCATCAAGCCTTGGCGGCGGCCGAGGCGGGCGCTGACTATGTCGCCCCCTACCTCTCTCGGATGGAGAAGTGTGGTATAGACCCGATTGAAAGCGTGATCCAGATGCGGCAGATGTTTAGAGCGGAGAGCTACCACACTGAGCTGCTCGCCGCCTCCCTGACAGACTTAAACCAGCTCGTCCTCCTAGCTGGTGCGGGCGTTGAAGGAGCCACTTTGAAGCCCTCGCTCTTTACAAAATTTTTAGAAAGCGAAGGTCTCACCGACGCAGCTACAGAAGAATTTAATGACTATTGGCAACAGAAAAAACCGCCCCTTTATGGAGCGCTCACATAGGAGGCGCTGATTGAGTCGGGTGTAGTCGATTTTTTAATGATTTTGCTTCAAGTTTTTTTCGATTCTGCAAGCTCGCATACCATTAACAGTAAGGGGCTTACAAAATCTAAAAAGAATGGAATGAAAGGGCAAAAAAGCGACCCACACGAATTATTCAATGTCTCCGTAACCTAAGGAAATCCTATGTCTATCTCTTCAGACACACATCCCACAAGCCTAACCGAATCAATTTTTTCGACTATCCGAAAGACGGAAGCCGAAATCCAAAGACACTTCGATGAGGGGAATCTCATGGGCCGAAGCGTCATCATCCTAACCGACTTAACCGCCAAAGTAGCCACCCTCTACCTTGTTAAGTACGCTCTTTTCGAGATGGCTTTGCGCATCGCCTACTTTGTCTTTAAAATCGCAACAGAAGAGGGCGATTTTGAAGCAGAGAACTACCAGGCCCAAACCGAGGCGTTTGCAGGAAATTTCCTTATCATGGCGCAAATGGGAAGACATATCCTCAGCTGGCCGACAAGCTTAAGCCCAAAATTTGTGGAGGCGTGCAGCCAATATAACCAAATGCTTAGTGCGGCGCTCATCAGTAACAGATCTGTCGCTCCTTCAGATGACTTACAAGTCTCTACTATGGAAGGCCTCCACATTGTGCTCTGGCTTCGTACTGCCTATTACCCTTTTTTAAATTCTATTTTACGCTGTTTGCCCACTCTAGATAGAGCTACATGGGGTCAACGATTCACACAAGCATTAAATCTTGCAAATGACAATTTATCCCACGCCCTCCGAGGAGAGGCGACTGTCCAAAACAGCCCTACAGCGCAGCTTACCTCCTCCTTTCTTTCTAGCTTGGTCAATTTAGTACAAGTACGGAGCGCAGGCGGTTGGTCTCATGAAATTGCAGAGGCGTACAAAATTGTTCGGGAGAGCAAAAATCAGCCCTGGATGACAGAGGATATCGTCGAAGGAATTGAGGATCATACCAACTTTCATGCCATCTGTAACCTAGCCGTTTTTTCAAGGCTGCAGCTTTTAGCAAAAGGGCCACAAGTCATTGACAATCCTAATGAGGATGACAAGCTCGCAGCGACATTTAGAGAATTAAAGCTGACAGCTATCCAGAAGAAATATCTCCTTCAGCGACTTATTTCAACAGAAGAGATCCCAAATCTTGCCATGGAGACAGAACAAAGACAACGAGAAGAAGAGACGCCAAAAGAGCTTCTCTTAAAGGTAGATTCACTGACAATTAACGATCAAGAGCACCTTTTTTATAATTTAATCGGTCTAGATACCTCTGTAAAGCCAGACTCAGATCGCCTTGTTGCCTCCATATTGAGAGAATCTAGTAGCTTACCAGTGAGAAAAAAGAGGCTCCTAGCTTTAGAGATGGCTAAATCTCCTATACCTCACCCCAAAAGCAAAGCTGGGCAACTTTTCGAGCAGTTTCAAAAGCGCTGTCACTCGTTTACAAAAGAAGAACTTACTGAGCTTATTTCTGCCCTCAGCGATGAGAAAAAATCAGATAGTCAAACCGTTCAAGCCTACCTCGACGCTCTTCCACCCCTCAGCGGTGAACAGAAAAAAGGTTTAGCTGCCGAATTAGAATCTACAAAAAGGAGTGAGGATATCAGACCCATGACCCACTCGAGAGCATGTGAATTCTCCCAATTTGAGTGGGAAGAGGTTATCTCCTTCTTTACCAAAGGGTCAGAAGCAACAAGCGAACCAGTCAGAGCTTTTATCAAGACACTCCCCCCGCTTTCACCAACTGAAAAAGGGCTCTTAGGAAAACATCTGAAAGAGACCGCCGTCCCAACCTCATCCTGGCGTATAGGAGAGTTTTTAATTAATCTTCAAAAAGCAGCCGCCTCCTTTTCACAGGTCGAAAGTGAGCGTCTCTACGAAGGTAACGGAGCAGGCAATGACCTCCCCCCTCTCTCTTCGGATGAGAGCGAGCTGTTAGCCGCTTTAATTAATCCTGAATTTAGGAAGCTTCTTGACGAAACTGCTTCAAAAGGCACCTTTCTCCTCAGTAACAAAGATTTTCTTAAGCAGGTTGGTGCTAATCAATCCGCTAGACAAAATAGGTGAGAAGAGCCTCTTTTAGCTCTTCGCAGTAGGTGAAATTTGTCTCGATCCAGTTGATGCGCTCTTCTTTTGTCCTCAGCTTACGATCTAGCTCTAAGGGATAGACGGAGGTGAGGCTTTTATTCTCATCGATTAAAATCTGATAGGGATCAAAGGATTTCGGCACTCCTTTTTCGAAAAAGTAGTGAACGAGTCGTTTAATAGGCTCCACTACCTGGCAAGAGATGCGCTCAGCCAAAATGCGACCCTTTCGGAAGAGGACATAGCGCCCCTCAAGGTCCTCATCAAACAGATCGGGAGCGGGGAGGCCATACTCTCTTTTGTCCCTGTAGAGGTGGGGGTCGATGCCGAAGCGATCCGGGGCTATGAGTAGCGGATGTGTAGATCCCATCGCTTTCATAAGTATGAGTCTGGCTTCTGTTTTGAGAAAGACAAGCTCCTTTAGATCTATATCACCGGAAGTAAAGAAACGTTCCTTAATGGCCCGATTCCAAAAAAGTACCACTTCATCGTCTTGTAAAGCCACAAAAGCGCTGGGAACGAGCTGCCTCATTAAACAGCTGATACGATGGATATTCATCCTATAATCAGTGAGTTCGAAACAACCTAGAATATTGATGATCTTTTTCTGAACCACAATGGGTGAGCTGGGGAAGGGGCCCTTTAAGAGCCTTCCTGTCCCCAATAGAGATTGAAACCAGCGGCGCAGCCGCTCACGGTCTATGTGCGTCTCATTTTTCTGGATAACGCGCTGAAGCTGCGGCGCAGGGACCGCCATGCTCGCCGCACTCTCTAGCTCTAAAACTGGGGCACAAGTGAGAGCAATTTTAAAACTATCGTTAGAAAAAGTTCGATTAAAGAGGCGACTTACCCTCTCCGTATCCGTTAATAGAAGCGGAGCTAATATCGTATTGAAATCAAAGAGCTTTTCTCTCTCTTCTTTGGGTAGCGTTTCCCCTCTTTTAAGGGCCTCCAAACAGTCATGACCGATGCGCATCACAACAGCGATGCACTCCTCAAGACTCATCTTTAGCTCTGGATTATCTCCCTCAGCCGCACGAAAAGATCTGGCTAGCTCCCGAATTGACAATGGCATATGCTTTAAAACATGCATCTTTTTGCCTTAAATGAAAATGGAGAACTGATCGAGGTTCAAGCCGCTAAGCGAAATATCGACTACCGCTGCCTTGAGTGCCAAAGCTTGGTTCGCAAACGAGGCGGAGAAGAGGTACAGGAGCACTTTTGGCATCTCCACCCAAGAAAAGACTGCAATTTAAGTAACAAGAGCTTAAGCCACCTACAGACACAGATTTTGCTGCAGCGGCTCCTAGGGTCAAAAGAGGCCATTTTGGAGTGTCGCTTCCCCGCCATCTCTCGGATCGCTGATGTCGCTTGGCGCAGCGAAAAGATCATCTTTGAGGTGCAGCTCTCCCCGATCACAGCAAAAGAGGTTCAAAGTCGCAACAGCGACTACGCAACACTTGGCTGGCAGGTGGTCTGGATTCTCCATACAAAGCGATTTGGCAAGAGGAAAGTGACAGCGGCAGAAAAAGCGCTG
>JAJFMK010000181.1 GCA_021772215.1 Chlamydiota bacterium
GATGCGTGAAAAAGATAGACGGGGAAACAACCTATATCAGTATGATAACTGCTTTAATTATCTACATATTAGCCAGACAACTTTAGAGAAGCCTCGCGGTGAACAGGTGGAGGCTATAAAGCGCGACCTTAAAAAGCTAAAAGAGGCTAGCGACTCTGTGGTTGGTGCCGATTTCGATCGATGGTATTTTGAACGCGCTTTTCAGCTAGTTAACCTCTATTGTGCCACACTTTCGCAACGCACAATGCATGTCCCCTCCCTTTTCAATCAAGTGGTAGATCGAAGCATGGAACGTGACGTTCCAAGAGTGAATAGAGATCTCAATTTAAGCTTTCAAAGAGAGACTGATCAGCATAGCCGCTATACGAAAGCTAAACCTAACTATGTTAGATTTAACAGTGACCCTTTCAAACATCATTTAGCTATTACGGACTACGATCATCTTATGGATACCATGAGGAGTTCTGACACTCCAACCTTCCGGGAGACTTGCGTCAGGCATAAAGAGTATATCAATGGCTGTAAAATGGGGATTGCCAATAGTATTGATAACTTAAAGCTCTCTAAAGAGATGACAATCGATAAACTTGTCTCCCTCATTGGACTTCTTAATGTCTATCACGCGATTAAACACTTTGAAAGAGAGCAGGGCCTATCTTGGACCGAAAATGAAACAGGTTTAGCAGATAAAATTAAAGAGGCTAGACAGTTCATCATAAATTATCGACATCAAACGGATTAAACATCGGAAGAGGAAGGATTCGAACCTTCGTCACCATTGCTGGTGAATCTGTTTTCGAGACAGACGCATTCGGCCACTCTGCCACTCTTCCAAAAAAGGCCTCCATTCTAGCAGATTTTCGTTTTTTTGTTGCAGATAAACCCATGATTGTCAGTAATGAGGAACAGGAGGCTACGTAATGCACCCCTTCTTTTCAGCGTCTGAGTGGAACAAGCAGGTAATCCGTACGTTGAGCTACTCTCTCACCGATGCGGCAGACCCAGCAGAGATCTTTGATATTGTCCCTAAAATTGAAGAGGGAAACCTCGAAAGTTGGAACGAAAATTGGGTCAAACTGGCCGACGCCGCCTGGGATTTAGGCGTGATGTCTCAGCTTAAAGGCCATAGCTGCACAGCGAGATCAGCTTTCCTGCGCGCCTGTAACTACTACCGCACAGCGGTCTCTTTTTATCTCTGCACACCCACGGATGAGAGAGTCAAAAGAGGCTTTAGCCGCATAGAGCAATCTTTTAACCGAGCCTCTTTGCTCTTTGAGCTCCCCTCCCGCCCTATTCGCTTTACTTATCGAGAGACAGAACTCGAAGGAACCATCTTCTATGCTGCGAAAAATGAACTCCCCAGACCGACACTGATTGTCACCTACGGCTATGATAGCAACAGCCAAGAGTCCTACCTCTCCTACGGCAACCTAGCCAAGGAGCATGGATTCAACCTGGTCGTCTTCGATGGTCCCGGCCAAGCTGCTCACATCGGTGAGTTGCCAATCACTGCCTCATGGGAAGAGGTGATCACCCCCCTCATCGACCAGCTCGCTAAAGACCCAGCAATCCATATGGAGAAGATTGCCCTCCTCGGACAGGGTTTTGGCGGGATGCTAGCTGCCCGAGCTGCTGCGAAAGAAATGCGCATCTCCTGCCTCATAGCCCACCCTGGCCACTGGGATCCCCTTCATGGAATGGACCGCTTTATCCCTGATTTAATTGAAAAACTAAAAAGTGATCAAGCAATGGAGATTAACACCGCCTTTGCCACAGCAATGACTAGCCGCAGCATTCACTACAAGCTATCCTTAAAAATGCGCTCTCACCATGCAAAGACCCCTTTTGAGCTGATGAAGCTGTGGACTGATTGGAGCCTAGAGCCCCTTGTCTCGCATATAGAGTGCCCCACACTCGTTATCGACTCTGAAGAGGATGCGATCAATAGCGAACAGGCAAAACTCTTCTATAACGCCCTGCCGGGTCAAAAGAAGATCCTCTCTGCGGGAAATAACAAAGAGGGCAGCGAACATGGCACAAACTCCGTCCTGATGGGCGAAATCTTCGACTGGCTCCAAGATCAGCTTAACCCCCTCGCCGCCGCCCAGTCACTCTTCTAATCCATTTTGGTCTCGATTAGCCAAACATTTCTACCAGCAGGTACTACTCTTCACACCGGAACTGTCGAAGAGAAGAGTCTTGTCACTCTTTTTCAAGATGCTTTTGAAAAAGGGTATAGAGATAGTAATCACCAAATCAAAAATTTAAAGGAACATGTTGGAAAAGTAGCTAAAGAGGATCTATCGGAAATGTCCTCTGAAAACAAGATTTTCTCTTACTACGTTTTGAACAAAGACCAAAAAGCTATAGGCTGGCTTTCTTGTGAGATGAAAGAGGTGGGTATTCTCTATATTCGGCAAGCAGCTGTTGCTCCACAATATCAAGATGGCAAAGTATTCAAATCCTTGCTCTTGAAAGCTCTTGAAAATCATAAGCCAAAGAGAGTTTGGTTTCTCACAAGGGTCTTTAACACGACAACAATTAGAATGGCCAAATACTATGGCCTTGAAAAGTCAGATCGATCCGATCCCAACTGGCCTAGCCCCCATTTTATTGCCTTTGAGGGAGAAAGCGAAGGCATCATGAAAAAAATAAGAAGCCGCCTCTAATCACTCTTCTAACAGCTGGTCCATGAGAGCCATGCCGCCCCCAGTCAGAAGAAATAAAACGTAATATATTCATTATAAATTGTTTACCATTTCCTTAAGGAGCCACTGATCAATTCGAGTGTAGCAGATTTTTCGATGATTTTGCTTCAAGTTTTCAAATTTTGCAAGTTTGCATACTGTTGACAGTAGGAGACTTGCAAAATTTGGAAAATTGAGGTGAAAGCGCGATAAAGCGGTCCACGCGAGTTAATCAGTGTCTCCTTAACAGGTGCAACTTAGTGTCACCTAGTAGATTTGAGTGACAAATATTGGATTTAGTGACAAATACTGAAGTTTTGTGACACAATTACGTTTGAGTGACAAAATAAGGATTGCATGTCAAAAAAGACCTTAGAAACTGAACTTGAAAATTTAGTTAAGTTGATCATGAGACATCCAGAGGGAATCACTCTCCAAGAAATCTTATCCAGTGACCAGATACAGATCAACCATCGAAGCTTACAACGACGTCTTGCCCTTCTGATTAAGCAGCAACGCATAATCACTATTGGCAAATCTCGAGCAAGGCGATACAAACTCCCTGATGAGGGCTACACAACCTCTACCGGAGCAGATAAGGAGTACACAATTGCCCTATCCTCTGCTTCTAAAAATGCCATGGGTCTAATTCGAAAGCCTCTGCAAGAGCGCACCCCAGTCAGCTATAACCGAAATTTTTTAGATAAGTACCGTCCAAATTTAACAGCATACCTTCCTCCTCAAATCGCTAATGACCTTTTAGAGCTGGGCAAAACTGATGGCGAAAGACCTGCGGGAACGTATGCTAGAGAAATATTCAATCGGTTACTCATAGACCTTTCTTGGAACTCTAGTAGATTGGAGGGCAATACATATTCACTTCTTGAAACTGAGCTCTTGTTAAAGTTTAGTGAGGCTGCCGAGGGTAAGGACTTAAGAGAAACCCAAATGATTCTGAATCATAAAGCAGCGATTGAATTTCTTATAGATTCAGTGGGCCAGGTTGGGATTGATATGCGGACTATTTTAAACATCCATTCTCTATTATCAGATAACCTTCTCGCTGATCCTGGAGCCTGTGGCTGTATTAGATCAAAAGTCATTGGAATTGCCAAATCAGTTTATCAACCTTTAGCAGTCCCAGGACTCCTTCGTGAGTGTTTACAACAAGTTTTAGACACAGCTAAAGCTATTCAAAATCCACTTGAACAAGCGTTCTTTCTTATGGTTCATATTCCCTATTTACAACCATTTGAGGATGTCAACAAACGCGTCTCAAGACTCGTCTCAAACATTCCATTAATCCAATTCAACCTTTCTCCACTCTCCTTCATGGACGTTCCTCAAAAAACGTATATTAATGGTCTGTTGGCAGTATATGAGTTAAACAACACTGATTTATTGCGCGATGTTTTTATTTGGGCATATAAACGCTCTTGCGCACTATACTCAGCTACTCGCCAATCTCTTGGCGAACCAGACCCATTTCGGCTCAAGTATCGTAATTTGATTTTTGAGACAGTCGCTAGCGTTGTTCGAACTCAAAAGGATAAAAAAGAGGCAATCAAGGCTATTCGCACGAAAACAACAAATTCAGTTCCCCTCGAAGATCAGTCAAAATTTATTGAAACGATAGAAATAGAGCTAAGGGGCTTACATGAAGGAAACATCGCTAGGTACCGCCTAACCCCAACTGAATATGAAGCTTGGAACAGAAGATGGAGAGAGGCTTGAATTAAGTTGAAACCCCCTCGCCGCCGCTCAGTCACTCTTCTAACAGGTGGTCCATAAGAGCCATGCCTCCCCCAATAAGAGGAAGGTCTAAAGCCTCCTCTTTCGTGACCCATTTTGCTTCTGTGTGAGCCTCCATGTCGATATTTAGCTCCGGCTCATGGTCAAATTTTGAGAAGAAGATATGAAAGATGAAGTGAAGATCGGGATGCTCCACATAGAAACTGCCGACAGGAGATAATTGATTGTCTGATAACTCAACTCCCGTCTCCTCCAAAAGCTCCCGCAGCGCCCCCGCTTTGGGATCTTCATCCTCATGAAGCTTTCCTGCTGGAATGCCCCAAGACTCTCCTTGTGGTTTATGAGCAGCGCGCTTTAAAAGAAGGTATTTGCCTTTCCAGCGGCACCAGACTCCAGCTACCTCTCCTTGCGAAACAAAACCAACAGGGGGAATTTTTGAGACATTAACCATGAACTTAAGGCCCATGGTAACGTAGAGAAATAGCACTTGTCAAACCCACTAACCAAAATTGATTTCAAAAAAGTAGTTTAAGGTGGCAAAGAACTAGCTCTGTATGACAAAAAAAGGGGTATGGAAAGAAAAAAACTTGATCCCACGTTAAAGCCGTCTTGGGTTTGGGCCATTGCTTATGGCTCTATCATAGGATGGGCCGCCTTTGTTCTTCCAATTGATTGGATTGCAGAAGCTGGCCCTCTTGGAGCATCAATTGGGATTCTGATCGGCGCATTGATGATGATCGTGATTGGACTCAGCTACAGCTATATGATCAACCTTTTTCCAGTTTCTGGAGGGGAGTTTGTCTATACTTTTGTCCGTTTTGGTAGGGTCAACGCCTTTATTGCAGGCTGGTTTCTCACCCTCGCCTACATCTGTATTGTTGCTCTCAATGCCTCCGCTCTTGCTCTTCTTAGCAAATTTATCTTTCCTGACTTCGTCAAAGTTGGGTATCTCTACACGATTGCTGGATACGAAGTGTACTTAGGACAAATCGCTATCGCAACTAGTGCGCTGGCTCTATTTGCCTATTTAAATATTCGAGGCGCTAGCGTTTCAGGACAGTTACAATTTTTCTTCTGTCTAGTCCTTATTTTTGGGATCCTTCTAATGTCAATCGGAACAGCTCTCTCCTCAAGCTCGAGCCTCCAAAATCTCTCACCAGGTTTTCTTCCTGGACAGAGTGCGCTCATATCTTGCCTTCGCATCCTTTCGATCGCCCCTTTTGCATTTATGGGGTTTGATAATATCCCCCAGGCAGCAGAAGAATTTAATTTCGATCCAAAAAAAGCATTGTCCCTGATCTTTCTATCCATCTTCTCCGCCCTTATCACCTATCCAGCGCTGATACTATTAATCTCTAGCTTTGAGCCATGGCAAGTGATGCTCGAAGAGATAGGACATAAGGAGTGGACAACAGGAATTTTGATTGAAAGGCACTTAGGCCCCATTGGACTTTTTGTGATCACCATCTCCATCAGCATGGGAGTGCTCACAGGTCTGAACGGTTTTTGCATCTCCGCCTCCAGGCTACTTTTTGCCATGGGTCGGGCAAAAGTTCTCCCCGACTCTTTTGGAAACCTCCACGAAAAGCGGCACACACCCTACGTGGGAATTCTTTTCACTATGGCTCTCGCTGCGCTCGCACCTTGGTTTGGAAGAGAAGCTCTTCTATGGATTGTTGATATGTCCGCTCTTGGTGTGGCCATTGCCTACAGCTACTGCTGCTTCGCAGCCTACTGCTCGTTTTCATGGCGGGACTTCCCTGGAAAAAAGGGAGTTGCCCTTATAGGAGGGCTCTTATCTATTGGGTTCATGCTCATTCTACTCTTCCCTCTCACCCCCGCCTCTTTGCACTACCCTTCCCTCATAGCCCTAGCAGTCTGGATAATATTAGGCACTCTTTTCTATGCTGCCAACTGGAAGAAGTACCACGCCATCTCAGATGAGGAGATGACATACCTCATCACTGGAAAGTAAAATTTTAGTAGAGAGGAACGTAGAATAGGACGGAAGAGGAGGGATTCGAACCCCCGGAACCCTCACAGGCTCTCCTGTTTTCAAGACAGGCGCATTCGGCCACTCTGCCACTCTTCCTTAGGATAGATGACAAGACTATAACCGATCAGAGGCTCTAAGGTCAAGAAGAGTGCGTCTTAAGCTTCACCTCTTGGACGCCAAAGAGCGCCTTTGTAACGGTGATCTCATAGGAGCCGCTGCTGAAGCTATCGCCTACGGTGGGATGTTCTCCGAGGCGCTGTTTGGCTAGCTCGGCGAGGGTGAGGTTTTTGGGGGCGTCGAGGTAGATTGCAAACTCCTTCTCTACCGCTTCGACGCTCATCTGTGCGGAAAGGGTGCGGTCTAAGAGCACCATGGCACGCCCCTCTTGCGGCCCCTCAATGGAGCCGAAGAGGAAGTCGAGAAGATGGTCGAGTGTAATATAGCCGATACTCTCGCCCGCCTTATTGATCACAAGCGCTAAACTCTCATTGTTCGTGCGAAACTCTTTTAGGATGGTGATCACTTTTGTCTTGTGGTCGATAAACCAGGGCTGCTTCGAATAGTCGCGAACGCGCCGACGGTCTGGCACACGAATCAGATCACGCGGATAGACGACGCCGACAATCGTAGTAGCACTAGCTCCAAAAATGGGAAAGAAGTTTTGGCGGCTTTTATAGAGAAGTTCTCGCAAATCATAGGCAGTGCACTTCGAGCCAATCATCTGGATCGTATCGAGAGGGCGCATGATCTCATCGGCATGTATTTCGCTAATCGAAAAGATATTTGAAATTACATGGTTGAACTCTTCACTCTCTACCGTATGGGTAGGAGCATCTTGCACCTCTAAAAGCTTCTGCAGCTCGTCGCGCCCTAAAAAGGCCTCTTTTGCACTCTGCTTTCCGCCAAATAAAAAGTGAAGAATCAGTGATAACTTCTCAATGATGAAGAGAAAGGGAGCCAAAAGCTTCGAGGATAGCCAGACAAAGCCGATGCCGAGCATCACAACATGTTCAGGATGTCTTCTTGCCGCAAACATCGGCGCCAGCTCACCGAGAAGGATCACAAGGATAATCTGAGGGATCACCGCTAAGTCGGGTGAGAGATCAAGGGATGAGAAAAGCTGCCGTGCACACTCTGAGCCAACAACGAGCGCTAGATTGACGCCGATCAATGTGGTTCCGAAGAGTCTCGAGGGGTTTTTTAACAGCTCGCTAAGCCACAAAACACGCTTATCTCCCTTCGCCACATAGTACTGCAGCCTCACCTTATCAAAAGAGATCGCTGCCATCTCGAGCATGGAGTAAAAACCGTTAAAGACAAGGGCAATCAAGTTTAAAGAGAGCCAAAATAGGGGGAGATATTCCATCAGCTACCCCCCTTGGAGATGTGCACCTTTTTCACCCGGCTTGGCGTGGCAGAGAGCACCTTAAAAAGCAGCCCTCCCTCTTGATGAACCTGACCTGCCGGCGGAATATCACCTAGGCGGTCTGTGAGCCAGCCTCCCAGCGTCTGCACTTGGCTAGGCACTTCTAGGGTGACAGAGAAGTACTCCTCTATCTCCTCCA
>JAJFMK010000182.1 GCA_021772215.1 Chlamydiota bacterium
ATATGATCATCAACGACGTCAAGATCCTTCTCGATCGAATGTTTGAGGACATACTCCATCGCCTGCTCAGATCTCTCATAGGCATAGCGCAGAGAGGCTCTTAAAATATGGGTCGCTTGATCGATCAGCTCCTCCCCTAAATCTCGGCGGGCGACAAGGACGCCTAGTGGCAGCGGGGCGTCTATTTTCCTCTCCCAAATCTCACCAAGGTCAGCGACGAGTTGAAACCCCTTTTCGACATAGGTAAAGCGGGTCTCATGGATAATGACACCGCACTCCACCTCGTCATTTTCAATTAGATCGAGTACCTGATCATAGCGGCAGTAGACCACCTCTTTAAAGGCGGGAAGAAGCCCATGGGTCAGGTGCGCTGCGACAGTGTCGGCTCCCGGAATGGCTACGCGTAAATTGGCAAATTCAGAAGGCTCAAAATCTCTTTTTCCCACGACAAGTGGTCCCATGCCAAAGCCCATAGCGGCGCCGACAGGTAAAATGGTGTAGCGATCGAGGTTGCGCATCGCAGCGATAGCTGAACATTTTAAGATGTCAAAATTTTCTTCTTTGAGAAGTTCATTGAGCTTCTGGATATCGTAAAGGGAGGGGTCGATCGGCAGCTGCTTTCCCACGATTCCCTTTTGCCAGGCGAAGAAGAGATAGGTATCGTTTGGACAGGATGAATAGGCTATTTTAAGTGGTTCCATTGAAATCCCTCACGAATTAGTTTAGCGCTTGATACACGTTTGTTTTTACTATGCGAAAGCTCTCGATTTTCGTCAAAAAAAAGTGGCTTCGAGACGTTATAAATTCCAGTCAACTGATTATCTATAACAAAAAGAATAACTCGCGCGGCATCTTCGACATGAACCAGGTTCTTTCCCTTCTCCTCTCCCCGGATCTTACGCCCCAAGCCAACGATTCCTCCAAAGCGAAGAATCGTGACGGGATTTGGAAGAGATAAATAGATACTCTCGGCTCCATAGAGGATCTTTTGGCGCTCTGTATTGGGCTCAATTGCTGAACTCTCATCCACTTCGCGAATCTCCTCTCCATAGACGCCTGTTGAGCTGCTATAGATGAGTCGCTTTTGTGGTGAAATCAGCTTCGCAACCGCCTCAGCGACCTCAATATAGTCAGGAGAGATCGTCACCACGAGAACGTCGCACCAGTCGATCAGCTCTTTTAGTTGATCAAGATCGCGATGGGTCATCACCGAAGCGCGTGGCGAAATTTCTTTTAGCTCTTCGATTCCCTCTTTTCTTGCTTTGGTAAGCCAAAGATCGTGAGCTGTAGCTTGCTTTGCAAATTGGCGACCAAGAAAGCCGGTGCCAAGAGATGCGATTTTCAAAGGAGTCCCGCCCCGCTAAAGGCCTCTTTTAGCTCCTCATTTTCGCTCTTCTCTAGCGCTCCTGACTTTGCGAGCCAGGCAACATAGTTTTTGGGAACTTCACTGATTAGAGAGCCGCGATGCTTACCGAACGGCATATGGGTCATCTTTTTAGGTGCGAGCATCAACTCAATGATCTTCTCTGTCGAAAGATCGCCGACAAGGATATCAAAGACCTTATGCAAGATGACGACGTCGTCGAGCGCGCGGTGGGCGTTGTTCGCCTCGATCTGAAAATGTTCGCGCAAAAACTGCAGGCTATGTCTTGGTAGATCGGGACGGTAGCGCCTGGCCCAGAGGAGTGAATCGAGATGGATCCAACTTTTTGGCCATTCAATGCCATTTCTTGCCCCTTCCGAGCCTAGTATTAATTTATCAAAACGGTCGTTGTTGTGAGCGATGAGACACGCCTCCTCTCCACAAAACTCTAAAAACTCTCGTCCGACGGTCTCGAAGTCAGGCGCATCTTGCACCATATCGTCCGTGATCTTATGGATGGCGCTCGCCTCCGGGGGAATTGGAACCTTCGGATTGATAAAAGACTCAAAACTTTGGCCCCTTTCAGGATCAAAAGCTGCGATTTCGATGATGAGATCCTTATCGGTTCTCACCCCTGTCGTCTCTGTGTCGTAGAAGATTCGTCTCATTTTTTCGCTTCAGCGGCTTTTTTCGAGGCCTCCTCGAAGCTCTCTTTTCCGGTGGCTACCGTTTCAATGATAGGGAAGAAGGTCTCTGCAAGCCCCTTCACCGCATTGAGGAAGGGGGCGAGCAGCTGATCATCAAACTGCATTTTGAGAGCGGGAAGCATCAATCGGTAGAAGACGGTTTTTCCCTTCTCTTCCATGCAGAAGCCTGGAAGATCAACCGCCTGGTTCACCCAGTGAAGAAGGCGCGCTGTTTCACCTTTGGTGACATCGGTGAAGTGAGCAGGAAGAAAGACAACAATTTGTAGTAGCTGACTCTGTGGGAAGATACGCATAAAGACCGCAAACTTCTTCTCCTTCGCCTCAAAGCCGAAGTAGATCTGTCCCGTCTCCTCTTGAATATTGCATTTGACACCCTTCTCTTGGAGGGTTTTCATAAGATCGTCTGTTGTCAAAGGAACCATTTTATCACCTACATTTTCATTCCGGGAACGAGCTGACCTGGCCCTTCCCTTGTCACATCGGGGTTATTAGTTGTGGGAATCACACAGTAGTCATCATCACTTGGCATGCGATAACAGCTGCTAATCAGGATCATCACAAAGAGTAGAGTTGATAGACGCTGCATAATTTTTCCCTTACTTTTGAATTTACTGGAATGGTATCCTTCGATCTTTTAATTTGGAAGCAATTTCTGAGGAGTTTTACCCATGATCAAGGTGCGCGGAGAAGTAGAAGATAAACATTGTTGGGACCTGTACCCTCTCTATATGAGTCGAGATAAATGGGCCGAAGGGTATAAGCAGGTCCATGAATCTCAAAAGGCCCCTTTTTGGCCCTCTCTTACTAAGTGGCAAGGCAAGCTAGGAGATGGCAGCAGTGCAGTCAAAGAGACCCTCGACCACGCTGTCTCTATTGAACGAAAATTGGACGCCCTCTACACCTATGCTCACCTCAAACATGATGAAGATATCGCCGAGGAGCACACGAAATCTGACTATGAGAAGGCAACTCAGCTCTTTCATTTCTTTGCTCAGGAGAGCTCCTGGATAGATCCTGAACTATTGATGCTCTCCGAAGAGCAGCTCAAAAGCTACATTGATGACCCAATTCTCTCCGTCTACCGCTTCTATCTACAAAAACTTCTTCGCCAAAAGGAGCATACACTCTCACCCAGCGAGGAGCATCTTCTCGCTCTCAGTGCTCAAGCGATGATGACGCCCCAGAAAACCTTCAGCGCTCTTTCTGATGCAGACTTTGTTTTCGGTGAGGTTGAGGATAGTGAAGGTAAAAGCCATGAGCTGACGCACGGCAGCTTAGCGATTTTCTTGCGCTCGAACGACCGCGAATTTAGAAAAAATGCCTTTGGCGCCATGCATAAAAAATACTTTGATTATCAACATACCGCCACTGAACTCCTCGGCGGGGCCATTCAGAGTCATCTCTTCAACGCCCGGGCGAGGCGCTACCCTAGCTGTCTTGACGCGGCGCTCTACCCTCACAACGTCCCCGTAGAGGTCTATCACAACTTAATCGACACGGTCCACGCCCATCTTGGCACTCTCCATCGCTATATCGACTTAAGGAAAAAGGTGCTTAAGCTCGATAAGTTTCACCTCTATGACGCCTATGTACCCCTGGTAGCCGATCAGGAGATCACTATGAAATACGATGAGGCGGTCGAAGCGGTGATCACCTCCTCGGCGCCCCTTGGTGAAAAGTACCAGTCTATCCTCGCTAAAGGGCTAACAGAGGAGCGCTGGGTCGACCGATTCGAAAATAAGAACAAACGCTCCGGCGCCTACTCTAGCGGCTGCTACGATAGCCACCCCTATATCTTGATGAACTATAGGAACATTTTGCGCGATGTCTACACCCTCGCTCATGAAGCGGGCCACAGTATGCATAGTTACCTTAGCCATCAGACGCAAAACTATGTCGATTCGCGCTATCCCATCTTCGTTGCCGAGGTAGCCTCAACCTTCAATGAGCAACTTCTCTTCGACTACCTTCTGAAAAAGAGCAGCTCTGCTGAACAGAAGATCTACCTCATCAACCAAAAGATCGAAGATATCCGCGCTACCTTTTTTAGACAGACGATGTTCGCTGAATTTGAGCTGGAGATTCACCAGATGGCTGAGCGGGGCGAGCCACTCACCTCTGAAGCCCTAAAGCGCCACTACGTCAGACTCAATAAGAAATACTTTGGCATCGATGCCGTCATCGATGAGCATGCTGAGATGGAGTGGTCCCGGATTCCCCACTTCTACTACAACTTCTACGTCTATCAATATGCAACCGGCTTGAGCGCCGCTCTCACATTGGCTGATAAGGTCACCAAAGGGGGCGACGAGGAGCGAAAGAGCTACCTAAACTTCCTTAGTAGCGGCGGCAGTAACTACCCAATTGATCTTCTAAAGAAGGCAGGTGTCGATATGACAGCCCCAGCCCCGATCGAAAATACCCTTTCGATCTTCAGTAAACTTCTCACTCAGCTTGAAGAGGCGTTGCTAGACAAACAAACCTTTTATAATCAGT
>JAJFMK010000183.1 GCA_021772215.1 Chlamydiota bacterium
CCGATTTTTCGATGATTTTGCTTTCAATTGGCTGATTTTGTAAGTTCGCATACTATTGATAGTAGGTGATTTATGAGGTTAGTCAAATGGGGACGAAAGGGCGAAAAAGCAACCCGCACGAGTTATTCAGTGTTTCCTTAAATGTTTTTCTCTACTAGAACAGGATTGTGCTCTTTTTTTTTATATTCGTCTATCTCAACCTAGTGAGGTTTTCAATAAGAGAGAGTTACTACTTGCAGGTATAATAGCTCGCTCTACCAACAGGTCTGAGCTCGTAAATCCGAAAAATTAGCTACACCCTATTTATTCAACGTATTCTTAAGCAGTAGTGGTATCATCGAGTAGAGGAACCATGCCTGATGAGAGATCATTTCCTGTTCTTTTTCTAGTCGTTAGTTCGGTCCCAATTTCTGATTGATCACCAACGTTTAATCGAACTTCTTCTAAGATGACTTCGCCGTGGCCATAAGCGCGAATTATGTAGATTCCTTTATCTTCATTTTGTGGGCCCTCTTTGCTATCAAGGAGGTTTTTTCCTCCGTTATAAGTTAGCCAACTAGGAAAAAGACTGCCGGACCCAGCGATTGGCTTGTCATGTTTTAGCCATTCCAACCATCCTTTTTCATCAAGAGCTTTGGGTGCAGGAAGACCGCCAAACATCCTTTTTCCTTTAAAGGCCTGAACGATTTTTATTTGATCTTGAGGAGCTTCAAGCTTGTAGCTAAATGGCTCTCCAATCGCAACTGATTTCATTCCCTTGTCATAATTTTTTCGGTTCCAAGGATTGAGGAGGAGACCTCTTTTATTGTACCAACCGTAAGCTAGTCCAGCAACAGCTACAACGGGTCCAAAAATCGATACAGCCCTTTCAGCATTCGATGTTCCCTGTACACTTAGGTCAAAGACGCTACACGCCTCTTGATCACCATCCGTTGCACAGACCTGTAAGGGAACAGTCTTGTCGCTAAATGTACCCGTGTCGCCAGGTCCCGGTTTTCCTTCCAGGGTTCTGTCAGTAAAGGTAAGCCATGAGGGAAGGGTTCTTCCATTGACTCTTGTAGCACTTAAAGAGAGGGAGTCTTCATTAGGATCAGCAAAGGTGTTATCTGCAACAACGAGCCTAAAGGTTTGTCCCACCTGTGCAACCTGATTAGATAGGGGGTTAGCAATTTGTGGTGCTGCGTTTGGTCCCACAGTTAAGGAGAGAGTTCCAAGAACAGGAGTCTGCACACCATCATCTGCTGTAACTAAGATACTGTAGGTTCCATCAGAACCGGCTGGAGGCACTCCAGTGATGACATTTGTTGATGGATTGTAATTTAACCAAGTAGGAAGTGGTGAACCGTCGCCTAGCGTGACCGTATAGGTAATGGGGCCTAGTGGCGAGTTGATCATATCGTTTGGTATAGTATAGACGAATGATCCACCAACACGGGCGATCTGTTGGGATAAGGCATCGACTACGTTGAGGTTAAAGGGGCTCTCCGCAATTCCTCCTTTGGAATCTTCAGCAAGGATTTTTAAAGCGACACTTCCTTTATCAGACGGTTGCGGGGTTCCTTGAAATTCGAGTCTTGGGCCGACAAAGCCGAGCCAAGCGGGTAGGAAGCTGCCATCTGCCTTGGTAGCGCGATAGGAAAGGAACTCTCCAGGAGGCGTGGTGAAGGTGTTACCAGGAATTGCATAGAGATAGGGAACTCCTACAGCAGCCAGCTGGTCGGGAATAGGATTTAATAGGCCGGGAAATTCTCCCACTGCCAGCGTGAAAGTAGAAGTAGCTGTAGCTCCCGGTGTGTCTGTTGCACTCACAGAAATTAGAGTAGAACCTGTATCACCAGCTGTTGGAGTGCCTGAAAAGGTTCTCGTTCCCGGGTTAAAGTTCAGCCAAGAGGGAAGAGTGCTGACGCTATATGTCAAAGTGTCTCCCACATCTTGGTCTGTGAAGGTCCCTATAGGGACTGTATAAGAGTAGGGCTGGTCAATAGCTGCTGCCCTATTGGAAAGAGGGATGGAAACCTTAGGAAAGTGCTCGACAGTTAGCGGGAAGGTGGTATTGGCTTGAGCAACGACGATCCCATCGCGGGCGAAAACCTGGATGTTATATGTTCCTGTATCCGAAGATTGAGGAGTACCAGAAAAAATTCCGATGGGTGAGAAGTTGAGCCATGAAGGGAGAGGGCTCTGGTTGGCTTGCTTAGCTAAGTAGAAGACAACGTCGTTGTTAGGATCCGGAAAAACAGTCTGGTCGATAAAGTGGTTAAAGGGGACGCCGACATCAGCAAGCTGAGTTGGAATGGAGTTGGATACGACTGGAGGACCCTCAACGCGCACAATAAAGGTAGAAGAGGCTCGATTTTGGTCGGGGTCTATAGCGATCAATTCCAATTCATAGTTTCCAGCATCAGCTTGGCTGGGGATTCCTGACAACAGAAGCTCTGTTTGAAGTATTTCTATATTATGATCTTTAGCAAGATAGATAAAGTTGCCGACAGTATGTAAGCCATTTAAGTAACTCGCTGTATATGAATCTATAATATTTGGAGCAGAGGAGTTGCTTATATCGATGATCTGCAGAGCTAAACTATTGTCAGATACATAGGCATAATTTTCTATAACGTGGATCCCGACTGAACTACCTCCTGGAGCAACATATAATCCCCTAAGGGTGGGAATAGAGGGGTTACTTATATCGATGATTTTGAGGCCACCAATTTCATCAGCAACATAGGCAAGATTACCGACAACATGAACATCATAGGCGAATTCATCCGTGTTATAAGCTCCAAGAAAGGTGGGGGCGGAAGGATCAGTTACATTAATAATTTGCAGTCCATCACTACCATCGGCAACATAGGCTATATCACCCAAAATATGAATTTTAATTGCAAGTCCTGGGGTATCATATAGTCCCGTCAATGAGGGCACAGCTGGGTTACTAACATCGATAATTTGCAGCCCAGAAGCACCATCAGCGACATAAGCCAAGTTGTCCAAAACCTGCACCCCAACGGTCCAACTTGAGGTACTATATGATCCAGCTAATGTGGGCGCTGCGAGGTTACTCACATCGATGATTTGCAAGCCAGAAGTTCCATCAGCAACGTAGGCCAAATTCCCTACAACATGGACTGCATTCGCCGCGCCTGGTGTATAATATGAACCCACTAAACTAGGATTAGAGAGACTGCTCAGGTCGATGATTTCTAAACCAGCATTTCCATAGGCAGCAAAGGCATAAGCTCCTTTGACATCCAATTCATTAAAATCATATCCATAGGCATCATAGTCTCCGATGTTCTGCACGCCTGTAACGCTTAACTTCAACCAGGCGGGTAATGACGATGTTCCTACTTCTAGCACCTTAAATGAAAAACCGCCAGAGTCAGAATCTGAAAAATAGTCTGTTGGTAGGAGTGGATGAGAAAAAAGAGTTCCAGGAAATACAGATTGTGGTGGAATACCCGCTACTATCGCAGGAGCTGCTTGAGTTCTTCGCGCAAGGCTACTCGCAATTATAGGATCGTCAACAGAGGCACCTTGAACACTTTTCATTAAAGTTGATAACCCCAAAAATGCTGATCCAACAACTGCACTAAAGAGAGTAGATCCTCTGCCTATCTGCTTGATAGTTCGGCCTCTGTAGTTACCAGAAGTTTGTTCACCACCTAGAGACTCATCTTGCTTGCCCCATAAGAAATGGCCGGCATTACCTAACCATGTTTGTAGTTGTGTCATCTTTATCCTTTTTTACATCTCATACATTTCAATGTTTTGGCTGCTCTTTCCGCCGACGTCGAGCTTGATCTCTTCTAGGATCACTCCGCCCGAGCCGAAGATGCGAATTGTATAGAGACCAGCATCTTCAAGCTCTGGTCCTGATTTACTCTCAAGTAGGTTTTTACCTGCTCTATAGATGAGCCAATTTGGAAGTGAATTGCCACCAGAGACTGGTTGATCATGTTTAAGCCACTCACAATAGCCATCTGGTATGGGCAGCCCTGCAAACATCCTTCGACCTTCGTATGCTTTGACAAGTTTGATGTCAGCTTTAGGAGCCTCTATCTGGTAGCCGAAAGGTATGCCAATGGAAACTGTTTTCGTTCCCTTGTCGTAATTTTTGCGGTTCCAAGGATTGAGGAGAACTCCTCTTTTGCTGTACCAACCCAAAGCTAATCCACCAACTGCTGCAAGAGGTCCAAAGATGGAGAGAGCTAACTCAGCATTGGAAGTTCCCTGCACACTTAGGTCAAAGATGCTACAGGTCTCTTGATCACCATCTTCAGCGCAGATCTGTAGAGGGACCGTTTTGTCGCTAAAGTCGCCAGTGTCGCCTCGACCCGGTTTTCCAGCTAATGTTCTACTTTCGAAGGTAAGCCATGGGGGAAGCGTTCTTCCATTAACCCTTTTGGCATTCAGTTCGAGGGTATCACCGTTGGCGTCGACAAAGGTGTTATCGGGAACAACAAGCCTAAAGGTTTGTCCCACTTGAGCTACCTGGTTTGATAGGGGGTTTGCAACACTTGGAGCAGCATTTGATCCCACTGTTAGAGAGAGTGTTCCGAGCGCTGGAGCCTGAACGCCATCATCTGCTGTAACTAAGATACTGTAAGTTCCTTCAGAGTTACTTGGAGGGACTCCAGTGATGACATTGGTTGCTGGATTGTAGTTTAGCCAAGGCGGCAAGGGCGATCCATCTCCAAGGGTAACCATATAGGTAACAGGCCCTAAAGGGGAGCTGATCATATTGCTAGGAATCGTATAGATAAAAGAGCCACCAATACGAGCGATTTCTTCAGAGAGAGCATCAACGACATTGAGGTCAAATGAGCTTGTCGCAGTTCCTCCTTTACTGTCTACAGCAGTCACTTTTAAGGAGACAGACCCTTTATTTGAGGTGAGAGGCGTGCCTTGAAACTCAACCCTTGTCCCAATAAAGCTGAGCCACGCAGGTAGGGAGCTGTCATCATCCTTGGAGGCGCGGTAGGTTAGGGACTCACCAGCTGGTGTCGAAAAAGTATTGCCAGGGATCGCATAGATATAGGGAGCACCAACTGAAGCTACCTGATCTGGAATAGGATTAATTATGGTAGGAAATTCCCCTACAGTTAAGGTGAATATTGAAGAGGTGACTGCTCCTGGTGTATCTGTTGCCCTTAATCGTATTGAAATCGATCCAGCATCACCTGCTGTGGGTGTCCCTGAAAAGGTAGTTGATATGGGGTTAAAGTTAAGCCAGGTGGGGAGGGGACTGCCATTAGCAAGCGTTGCGCTAAAGGTCAAAATATCTCCTACATCTTGGTCGGTAATGGTTCCTGCAGGCACTGTAAAAGAGTAAGATTGATCAATATTTACAGCTTGGTTAGAAATTGGGGTCGATACTTTTGGGAAGTGGTCGACAGTCAATGAGAAGGTACTATTTGCTTGATCAACAACAATTCCATCGCGGGCAAAAACTTGGATATCCGTTAGTCCAACGTTAGAGGATTGAGGGGTTCCAGAAAAAATACCGATGGTCGAAAAGCTTAGCCAGGAAGGTAGAAGAGCTCCATTGCTCTGTTTAGCAGAGAAAAAAACTACATCGCCGTTAGGGTCTGGAAAGACAGTTTGGTCAACAAAGTAGGTAAAAGGGGCGCCGACATCAACGAGTTGGTTTGAGATTGAACCTGCGTTAACTGGTGCGCCTTCAACACGCAGTAGAAATGGGAAAGAGGCAATATGTTGGTCGCTGTTTTTGGCGAGCAGTTCTAATTCATAATTTCCAATATGTGATTGGTTGGCGACTCCATGAAGGAGAAGCTCCTGCTCATAAATTTCTAACAAATCACTAGCTGCGTATATATAATTATTTTTGCTATATACTGCATCAACGCTACTAAAACCCCCAAAAGATGCAGAAAGCTTAACGGGATTATATGGGTCATGGACATCAAAGGCTTGAACCCCAATACCACTGGTATAGGCGATACCATTAATGACATCTAAGCCTCTTGTGAAAGGTTGGAAGATAGTTGTTAGCAAAGTGGGGGCAAATTGATTACTAATATTAACAATGTTTAAACCAGAAAGTGCTTCTGTATCAAATGTGTAGTAGGCAAAATCGTCTTCTATATCAAGGGTAATCCCGTAACCGCCGTCATAGGTGGAGATTAATGTTGGGGTGGCTGGATTTGTAACATTAATAATTTTAATTCCACTGCTGTATAATACATAGGCAGTTTCGCCCACGATTTTTATATCTTTAGTAAAGTTTGGATTAGTAATGGAACCCGCTAATGTGGGAGTTTTGGGGTCAGTGACATTTAATACTAACATTCCAAGAGAAGAATGTGTCAGATAGGCAAAATCATTAGTTGCCCAAACATTTCTTGATCTACTTGGTGTATTATATGATCCCGATAAAGTTGCATTATAGGGATTACTTATATCGATAATTCGAAGACCACTGTCTTCAACCACATAGGCAAAATTCCCTACGACATGAAGATCATTGCAACTATCAACGAGCCCTTCTATTCCTATCTGAGTGGGAAGTGCTGGAGTGCCTACGTCAAAGATATAGAAGTTGTCATCTGAACAGGCATAAGCCAGGTCGTCTATGACATCCAGGTGCATGAAGGGGCTTCCCATTCCTTGGGAGCTTAAAATTGTCAGTTCATGTAATTTGAGATCAAGCCAATCT
>JAJFMK010000184.1 GCA_021772215.1 Chlamydiota bacterium
GTAACCCGCCAACTCCACAGCCTCAAGCGCCAGAGGAAAGATCAGCAATACGGCTGCGGCATTGGTGATCAGCTCTGTTGTGACAATAGTAATTAGGAGAATCGTTGCGATCAACCCTCGAGGCGTTGTCCCCGACAGAGCGAGCATACCACCCGCTAAACTTTTTGCCACACCAGTTACAGCCAGCGCCTTACCGAAGGCAAAGGCGGAGACGATCAGAAGCAGAAGGTTCCAAGGAATGACTCGGCGACACTCTCGAATCGAGATCGACCGCGTGACAACTAAGAGAAATGCCGCGCTCATGCTGGCGTAGAAGATTGAAATTCCCATGACTGACGCCACAATCATGGTGATCAAGACCCCAATTACAAAACTGCCAAGCCAGGGATGAAAAATCGGCACCCGCTTACTAAAGCGTAAGACAAGGAAATCGCGATTTGATCCCTCTTGTGGGCGCCAGTAGCTGTTGGAGAGCAGCATGATGGTATCTGCTGCTCTTATATAGATGTTTCCGACGTTTCCAATGAGCCTCTTTCCACCGCGATAAATGGCAAAGGCGGAGGCGCCATAGGCGGATCGAAAATTAACCTGTCGTAGCGTCTTACCAATAAAAAAGGAGCTGTTTGGGATCACGATCTCTGTAAAATGCGGCGAAGTAATCTGCAGGTCGAAGTGGGGATCTGCTACCGACTGTAATCCTTCGACGGTGTGAAGATGGGCGACCTCTTTAATACCACCCGTGAAAACAAGTCGATCTCCAGCTCTAATAATCTCATCAGCTCCCGGAGAGTCAATCGAGCCCCCTTTTCGCTCAATTGAGAGCAGAATCGTCTCTTTGAAGGGCTGCCACCCCTTCTCTTTAATAGGGCGGTCCACAAGCTCGCTCTCCTCTTCCACCAGGTACTCAACCGTGAACTCGCGGATCTCCTCTTCCAGATCTTCTGCCACATCTCTTCGATCAGGCAGCAGTCGATGGGCAAAAAGAAGAAGATAGATGTAGCCTACAATCAAAATGGGAACCCCAATCCAGGCGAGCTCAAAAAATGAGAAGGTGAGCAGCGGATCTTTTCTTCCCATCAAACTCTGCACAACCAGATTTGTCGATGTTCCAATCAAGGTACATAGACCTCCCATCAAGCTGGCATAGGAGAGCGGAATCAAAAACTTTGAGGGGCTGTAGTTATTTTTAAGCGCCCAGTTTCTCACCACAGGCGTCAAAAAGAGAACGACGGGCGTGTTGTTGAAAAAGGCAGAGAGAAAAGATGTAGGCAAGAGCATCGACAGAAGCTGTGTGCTGTAGTGCTTAAAGCTTCCGTAGGCCCACATGGCAAATTTTTCAACCACCCCCTGATTCTCAACAGCCCTTACCACCACGCAGACCATCGCAATGGTGATCAGCGTCTCATCGACAAACCCCTCCAAAAACTCCAATGGACGCACCACACCCGCTAAAACCAAAACCGCCGCCCCCAAAAACATCGTGATATCGGGCGGACGCCACTCCAGATAGAGCAGAACAATCACCAACCCAAAGAGGGCCAGCGTCAGCCAAGCTTCCCAGACAAGGCCAAAGTAGAGCGTCGATGAAAGTACCAAATGCACCATAAGGTTTGGTTATACCAAATGGCACTTAATATGAAAAACTTAGAAGCTGTAACCGTACTCAAAGCGAATAAGCGGAAGCAAACAGAAAGGATAAACTGGTGAACCAACTTGAACCTGAAAAAAACAGTTCTTTCCCCATTCACTGCACGAAGCATATCCAATGCAGATGTCTGCTTGAACAAAAAATTCGGGTCTACATTTATATTCGTAATCCCAATTGTGGTAATTGTACTCGTGGGTGATGAGAAATGCATAATTTCCGCCAATCCCGGGTCCTACATAGAAGCTAGAGAATGACTCAGGAGTAAATTTATATAGCGGATGAAGCTTTATCCCTAAATTATTCCAGGTAACCTTAGTGCCGGCCTCTAGAGCAATATCAAATCCGAAGTGGTTGCTAAAGTAGCGATAACCAATCCCTCCATTGAGAACGTCTAAAAAGCCCCCTCCAAATTTACCGTAAAAGAAAGATTCTTCGGCAGGGAAACAGCACTCTTCTTCTTGCCCCATCAATGAGGAAAAAAGGAAAAATGGCAGAATAAGCAGATATATTGGTCTTTTGATCATAAGGCGAGAATTCATAGCAGTCACTGTACACAAAATTAAATATATTTGCTAGCAATTGGCTAGAAACCGAGACCGAACTCTAGACGGCAGAGAGGAAGAATAGGGTATTCAACACTGCCTACTCCTGCTTGAAATTGCACGAAGCGAGTCTTTCCATACTCATTTTGCCAGCTATAACCCGCCATGAGATCCCCTTGGAAAACAACACCTACATAATCTCTAGTCCAATCGGCAAGATAAGCGACACCGACCCCAAAGCCGGGTCCAAAGTAGAAGCTACTAGAAGCATAGGGGTCTGTTCTAAAGAGAGGGTGAAACTTTAACCCAACATCGTTGTACAAAACGCATGAGCCCGCCTCAAGGGCAACATCAAATCCGATCCCGCCCGCAAACTTTCGATGACCCACACCGACATTCAGTAGGTCTATAAACCCCGTTCCGCCCTTAACATAAGAATAGGATTCATGATAAAATGACTCCTCCGCCTTCAAAGATGGAGAAATATAAAACAAAACAAAAACCACTAAAATATATTTGTACATTATTACCTCTTATTTATAATTATATAAACAATATCAGAAACTAAACCCATATTCAAGACGAACCATCGGTAAAGGCCAACCAACGATAGTAGTACCCCCCGCCTGTAGTTGAAGAAACTGGTATCGGTCAAAATTATTTTTCCATTGATAGCCTAAACAGAGATCTGCCTGAAAATTTATCCATTCAAGCATGGATCCAAACGAATGAGAGATTCCAATCCCAGGTCCAAAGTAGAGGCTTGAAGTTGAGTCAGGGGTAAACCTAATCAGAGGGTGAGCCTTCACCCCAATCTGACCAAACTCCCACATTGTCCCCGCCTCAAGAGCAACATCGAAACCAAAATGGCCATTAAAGTGACGAAAACCAAGCCCGCCATTGACAATGTCGGGAAAACCGGCCCCCACTTTGGCATAGGGGTAGGATTCAACATCACCTCTTAAGAGAGGGGCGAACAGTATAATTGAGATTGTTATTAACTTTTTCATAATTACCTCCAAAGTTAATTAACACGCAATTCTCACAACACACGAACAATAAGTCAAACATAAACAAGAAATTAATCAAATATTATTACTTTATTAACAGTAACTTAACAATTAAGGGGAGGTCATTATGAAGTGGATATTTAAGGGATTTTAATCTATAATGGATCACATATTCATGAGGTTTATATGGACAATGTGACTGAAGAGAGGCTCTCGAGCCTTAAAAAAGGCATCCTCCATATGTGGAGGTATCTTTGACATCGCAACAAAAGAGACCCGCGTAAAGGAGCTAGAGGAAAAGCAGGGCGATCCCGCCTTCTGGGAGAGTCCCGACGAGGCTAAAAAGATTATCAATGAGTGCAATGCACTCAAGGGGTGGACAGATGGGTATCGTGAGCTTGAGCGGCGCATGGGCGATCTCGCTCCCCTCCTTGAGGAAGCCTCAGAACTTGGGGATGAGGAGTTAATGCAGGAGCTGATCGAAGAACTAGACAAGATCGAGACACTCCACGGCGAAATGGAAGTGAAGCGGATGCTCTCAAGCGATCTAGACAAGAGCAGCTGCTACCTCTCCATTAACGCCGGCGCCGGCGGAACTGAGTCGTGCGACTGGGCCTCGATGCTTCTTCGGATGTACCAGCGTTGGGGGCAGCTTCGCGGCTGGAAAGTTGAGGATGTCGATCTAGTTCCCGGCGAGGTAGCTGGTGTCAAGAGCGTCACGATCAAGTTGATTGGCCCCTTCGCCTACGGCTACGCCAAGGCAGAAAAAGGGGTGCACCGCCTGGTTCGCATCTCACCCTTTGATAGCAATGCTAAACGACACACAAGCTTCGCCTCGGTCGATATCACTCCTGAAGTTGAAGATGACATCGACATCGAAATTAAGCCCGATGATTTGCGTATCGATACATTTCGCGCCTCTGGAGCGGGTGGACAGCATGTCAACAAGACGGAATCAGCTGTACGAATCACACACCTTCCCTCTGGAATCGTCGTCGGCTGCCAATCGCAAAGAAGTCAGATACAAAACCGCGAGACCTGCTATAAGATGCTGCGCTCAAAACTCTACGAGCTCGAAGAGGAGAAGCGAAAGAATAAATTAGAACAGATAGGTGGCGAAAAGAAGGACATCGCCTGGGGATCTCAGATACGAAACTACGTCTTCCAGCCCTATACGCTTGTCAAAGATACCCGTACCAAGGTGGAGACGGGAAATATTATTGCTGTCATGGATGGAGAAATTGACCTTTTTGTGAATGCCTATCTCAAAGAGTTTGGAGGTAAATAGATGACTAAAGATATTGAAATACGCTACACGATTCCCGATGATGGCCCCTTTTTGAAAGAGTGGCTCATGGATAAAGAGATAGAGCCCTGGTTTCCTATGACCGGCGAGACTGAAGTTGACGATGCTGTGAACCGCTGGATCTTCTACCATCGCTACCGCAGCAGCTTAACAGCTACCAAAGATGGGACACCATGCGGCATTGCCACTTTCTATCCGCAGCCCTACAAGAAGATTGCCCACCAAGCGCAGCTGTCGGTCATTGTGGATCCTAAATTTAGAAACCAAAAAATCGGTGAGAAGTTGATGAACCACCTCTTTACGCTCGCTAAAGATATGTTCAACATCAAACTGCTTCACCTCGAAGTTTACTTTGACAATCCGGCCATACGCTTCTATGAGAGACTCGGTTTTGTCGAGTTTGGCCGGCAGAGCCACTGGATCATTGAGG
>JAJFMK010000185.1 GCA_021772215.1 Chlamydiota bacterium
TCCCCTATGTTGATGAAAAGGTGCAGACGGCAGCCGAAGAGCCCCTCAGAGTTCAAAGAGATGGCTGCTTCATCGGGACAATGCTACAGCTGGCCGGTATCTTTTGCATCTATCAAAATCGGGAATTGATTTTAGAAAAAATCCCATACATCATCGAAAAGCTTCGATGCATAAAGATCACCTTCGAAAAGCCTGCGCCTACTTGTAACGACTGATTAATTCAGTGGCGTTTTCTGTAACCCGGCCATGTTCAAGGTCCACCTCCTCTTGTGAGAGGGTTTTGTTGCGGTCGCGGTAGATGAAGTGAAGCGTCACATTTTTCTTTGTCACGCCAATCTTATCGCTGCGATAGACATCTTTTAACGACACCTCTTCAAGGTAGGGCGACTCGATAGCCTTAATATGCGAGAGGATATCCTGAATCGGAATCTCTTCACGCAGAGTCAACGTCCAGTCGCGATCTGAAGAGGGATACTGCGCAAGCGGCTTCATCTTCTCTTCTGTTTTACGAAAAGCGTGAAGCCCATGCAGAATCACCTCAGCAACAAATATCCTCTGGGGAATATCCAGCGTGCGTTGAATTTCCGGGTGGATCTCTCCAATCGTCCCCACCTCTTGGCCCTGCACTTCGATTTTGGCACGACGGCCATCATGAAATAGAGATAAATCAGAAGGGATAAACTGGATCCCATCAAGGCGCATCTCTTCGAGAAGGTTCTCTACAATACCCTTGACGTCATAAAAATCAACGCTACTGTCGCTACCATCCCAATGGTGAGGATCTCTTTGGCCCGAAAGAACAATCGTTGCGGCAGTCTGCTCCTTATATTGATCGCCCACCTTGTAGTGGATGCGTCCAATCTCAAAACCGCGCACATTTTTTGTCTGATAATCTACATTATGCTTTATCACACTTAAAAGCCCCGGAATCAAAGAGGGGCGTAAAATCGAATGCTCGATCGAAACGGGATTCATCACGGGGATCAACCCATCTTTGCTCGATGTGACAAGGGAGGCCTCTCCTTCAGAGATCAGATCGCAGGTGATGAACTCCTGCAGCCCCTCATTAATCAACCGCATTCTCACTTCTCGTTCAAGGAGGTAGATCGGCGCATGCTCCATTGATGAACCGCTATAGCGTCCTCCTTTCCTTGGGATGTTGTCATAGCCAAAGATACGCGCCACCTCTTCGATGATATCGATCTCCTGCTGGATGTCATGCCGAAAGGAGGGCACTTCAATTTCAAAGGTGCTCTTGCCATCCCATTTATAGGAAAATTGAAGTCGCTTGAGAATCGTCTCCACCTCATCGAGGCTAAGATGGACTCCCAGAATCTCTTCAATGCGCTTCAGACGGCAGTGAACCATGCGCGGTTCATAAGGCCCGCGGCTCACATCAATTACACCCTCAACAGCTTGGGCTGCAGAGATCTCTTCGATTAGCATGGCAGCGCGGTCAAGGGCGCGTTTGACACCCTCGTAGTCGACACCTCTCTCAAAGCGCTTTGAAGAGTCTGTTGAGACCCCGAGAATTTTACAGCTCTTGCGTACCTGACTAGGATCAAAATAGGCGGACTCTAAAAGGACATTTTTAGTCGCTTCAGTTACACCACTCTCTTCACCGCCGATGACTCCTGCCACAGCGATCGGTTTTTCCGCATCGGCAATCACTAGCAGATCTTCGCTCAGCTGGCACTCTTTGCCATCTAAGGTAAGGATTTTCTCCCCATTGACAGCGCGACGTACCTTGATCTTGCCCCCTTTAAGAGTATCGAAGTCAAAGCCATGCATCGGCTGCCCCAGCTCTAGCATCACAAGATTGGTTACGTCGACGATGTTGTTGATGCTGCGGATTCCGCAAGCTTGAAGTTTACGCACTAGCCAAATAGGGCTTGGCCCCACCTTCACATTCTCAATAAGGCGGCAGCAGTAACGCGGACATTTCTGACGCTCTGCCACCTCTACGCTCACTTTCTCTTCAATTTTTTGACCAATCTTCTCCTTCACAGAGATCTCAGGCAGCCTATAGGGAACCCCCGTCGCAGCGGAGAGTTCACGCAAAATCCCGAGCAGACTGAGATTGTGGCCCATGTTGGGAGTCAAAGAGATCTCGAAGATCACATCGGTAAACTGTTTTGCGAAATCGCTGCCGGTTACAGCTTTAGGATCGAGCTCTAAGATACCGTCATGTTCATCACTTAGCATCAGCTCCTTACCCGAGCAGAGCATTCCAAAGGACTCGACGCCGCGAATCTTTGTGCGGCGCACCTCAAAGGTCTCGCCCTTGACATCTGTCAGACGAGCCCCTTCCGTAGCAAAGGGGTACTTCTTCCCCTCTTCGCAATTTGGGGCGCCGCAGACAACTTGATGCTCTTGCTTACCATCAAAGACCTTAGCCAACACCAGCTTATCGGCGTTGGGATGCGGCACGCGGCTAGTCACCTCGCCCACAACCACAGAACTAAAACTTAAGCTTTCGGGAATGATCGCATCGACCTCGAGACCGAGCGACGTCAGAAGATCGGCCACCTCTTGGGGGCTTTTATCTATGTCTAGATGCTCTTTTATCCAGGAGAGGGGCAGTTGTAACATTTTTCTTTAACTCCGGGTCGAAAAAAGGACAAAAAAAGCCCTCCGAAAGATCTGGAGGGCTGATGTAAAACTTAACGTTTTGAGAACTGGAAGCGCTTTCTCGCTCCGGCAAGACCGTACTTCTTACGCTCTTTCTTACGTGGGTCGCGTGTCAAGTAGCCAAGCGGCTTAAATGTCTGCTTTCTCATCTCATCTTGACCGACGAGAGCTCTAGCTAAACCGAGCCTTGTGGCGATTGTTTGCGCCTCAATTCCGCCACCATGAATGGTGATGACGAGGTCAAAATTACCATTTAAATCAAGCGTCTTAAGAGGCGCTAGGATCGCCTCGCGCTGGATTTCTAGAGGAAAGTACTCTTCAAAGGCGCGTCCATTGACACGAACCTTTCCCTCTCCCGGTCTCACTCTAACAGAGGAGACAGCACACTTTCTTCTTCCTACTCCAATATTCTCTTCCATTCAATTTACCTTTTTTACGCAGATACCGCGATCGGTTTTTGCGCTTCCATGTTGTGTTTGTTGCCGGCAAAGATGCGCAGTCTCTTCAACTGACGGCGGCCTAGCTTTGTCTTTGGCATCATCCCTTTGACGGCATGCTCAATAATTCTTTCAGGATTCTTATGCAGCATAGTGCGATAAGGAATCTCTCTTAGTCCACCGATAAACCCAGTATAGTGGCGATAGACTTTCTGTGCCTCTTTATTTCCTGTTACGCTAACCTTCTCGGCGTTCAGAATGATCACTCCATCTCCCCCATCAGCATGGGGTGTAAAGTCAGCCTTGTGTTTGCCTCTTAGGATCTTAGCGACCTCAGCTGCAAAACGGCCCAATGTCTTTCCTTCAGCGTCGAGGGTGATCCAGTTGTGTTCCACCTCTTGGTCTTTCAGCATAAAGGTTTTGTCTTCTTCTCTCATTGCTCCCTCGCTTGAATTACGATAGAGCTATCATACTCTTTCTCTTACTTTTTTTGCAATTTGAAAGAATTATAAAATCTACTTAACATGAAGGACATAAATGCTAAAAAGCGTGGCGATTAAAAAGAGTCCTATAAAGCCGTGTAAAATTTTATATTTTATACCGCGCGAACTATCCACCTCAAGCTGTAGCTGATTAACCCACTTCCCGACAGCCACATCACAGACGACTAAAAGCGCCACAAAAGTCAACTTCATATGAAACCAGCCTTGCGAGAAATCGACAGTGCTGAGACCATTAATTAATAAAAAAAGACCCAAAAGAATCGTCAAGACCATCGCAGGCATATCGACGAAATAGTAGATACGCTTATAGATCTTCGCCACTTTGAGCTGCGACTCTCCATCGAGCTTCACGTGATAGCCCAAAAGTCTCGACAACGTCAGAAGAGTCCCCATCCAGATGATCACAAAGAGAACGTGGAACAGTTTTAGATAGGCCATTTATACTCCTTTATATAAAATAGTCCTCAGTTATCGCAGACCAGGAGTTAAATATCCAATGAGAAATCCAAAATCTTTCTTCATACGTACATATGGCTGTCAAATGAATGAGCTAGACGGCGATGTAATGGCAGGCATGCTCGAAAAGCGAGGGCTGCAGCGCACCGACAGCGAAAACGACGCCGACCTTCTGCTCTATAACACCTGCTCTGTGCGCGACCTCGCCGAAAGAAAGGTAATGGGAAAGCTAGGCCAGCTAGGTCGCTCAAAAAACCGCCGCAGCAAAATCATCGGCGTCACCGGCTGCATGGCCAACAACAAGAAAAATTCTCTCTTTAAAAAGATTCCCCATCTCGACTTCGTCCTAGGCACCAACAACATCCACCAACTGGGTGAAATCCTTGACGACCTACTCACTAAAGAGGAGCAGCAGATCAAAACAGACGATCGCTTCTCCCACGAGCTCGACTACTCCCTCGCCACGCGACCCGATAAATACAAAGCGTACGTCTCTATCATCCGCGGCTGCAACAAGCACTGCACCTACTGCATCGTCCCCTACACACGCGGCAAAGAGGTCTCCCGCCCCCCCGAAAGCATCGTTTTAGAGTGTCAGCAGCTAGTCGACCAGGGCTACCAAGAGATCACCCTCCTCGGTCAAAACGTCAACAGCTACGGTAAAGATACACCTGAAACGAACTGCCTCTTCCATGATCTCCTCGCTAAGCTAGATCAGATCAATGGTTTACGCCGCGTCCGCTTTATGACCTCACACCCTTGCGACATCACACCCGCCTTGATGGAGGCTGTCCGCGACCTACCCTCCCTCTGCGAACTGATTCACTTTCCGATGCAGGCCGGCTCAGACCGCGTCTTACGCAAGATGCACCGCATCTACACCATAGGCGAATATCTCGAAAAAATAGAGCAATTCCGCCAAATTGCGCCCAATGTCCGCCTCGGCACCGACATCATCGTCGGCTTCCCCACCGAAACCGACGAGGATTTTGAAGAAACCTACCGCCTGATGGAGGAGATCGAATATTCGCTCGCCTTTATCTTCGCCTACAGCCCACGCAAAGGAACTCCCGCCACCCGCTGGAAAGATGACATCCCCGAAGAGGTGAAGCAAGAGCGCCTCCATCGCCTCCTCGCCCTCCAAGAGTCAATCAACAAAAAGGAGCGTGAGTCGATGCTAGGCGAAACGGTCGAGGTGCTTGTAGAAAAGCGCAGCCGCCGCGACAGTCAACTGCTCAAAGGACTCACCCGCTGCTGGAAAAATGTCCTCTTCCCCGGTGAAGATGCCCTCCTCGGGACTCTACAGAAGGTCCGCCTCCACAGCTTCACGCATAGCACGTTCTTCGCTGAAAAGGCGGACGAAAATCCGATGCGGTTGATTGGCTAAAACCTATGAAGCAAGAGCTAAATGTGCATCCCATAAACGCTTAAGTAGAGCTGTTTCTTCATGAGACCTTAAAATATTTCGAATGCTCGACTTCATTAGACTACAGGATATACTGCCTGAGATAATCTCCATCTGAAGCTGTCTAGCTATATCTATCTCGTGTGGTTGGGCATCATTCTCTTCTAAAGTTGCCGATCCCAATCGATTAAAGGAAGTGCTCAATACCTTAATGGTTAAGACTTCTGAACCAATGACGTAGGCGTTAATGGCACAAATAAATAAATGTTGATTCGAAGAATAAGTTGTTTTAGGGATGTCAAATATATAACCACTCAAAAGCGATCAATAGTTTGCATGTAATTGGACATAATGACTCCTTGTTATTTTGACGACATATCAAGCTAAGTCGAAGATCAGTTGATGTCAACAGTACCAATCACTTTTGCCCCGTCTAATTGATTGAGAATTTCCTGACAGTTTTCCCTGGAGGCAATTAACACAAGCCCAATCCCTAAATTAAACGTGCGCACCATTTCGCTTTTCTCAACATCTCCCACTTCTTGGAGCCAACAAAATACAGGAGGAACAGCCCAGCTCGTATAGTCTAAAGAGACTTTTAACGTTTTAGGCAAAACCCTTGGAATATTTTCAACGAGTCCTCCGCCCGTAATATGAGCAATCGCCTTAATTTTATCATCTCTACTGAGAGGCAAAACTTGCTTACCATAGATCTTTGTGGGGACTAACAGTGCCTCACCTAAAGTTGGACAGCTCGACTCAAAAGGAGGAGGCGCCTCCAGCGAAATATTGTGATCATTAATAATCTTACGAACGAGAGAAAAACCATTAGAGTGCAATCCAGAACTTGGCAGCCCAATAACCACATCTCCCTCTTCGATCTGATCCAATTTAGGCAGCAACTTCTCCCGCTCTACAACGCCCACCGCAAATCCGGCGAGGTCATACTCTCCTTCTCGATAGAGACCAGGCATCTCCGCCGTCTCGCCACCGGTTAAAGCGCAGCCGCTCTCTTTGCATCCCGTAGCAATGCCGGAAACGATCTCATACCCCTCTTCAGGGCTCAGCTTACCCATCGCATAGTAGTCTAAAAAGAACAGTGGCTCAGCCCCTTGAGCCAGAAGGTCATTGACACACATCGCCACCAGATCAATACCGATTGTGTCATGTTTATTCATATCGTGAGCTATTTTTAGCTTCGTTCCCACACCATCTGTTGTACTAACAAGGAGAGGATCGTTATAACAGAGCTTCGCTAGGTCAAAGACACCCCCAAAACCGCCAATTTCAGCATCTGCACCTGGGCGGACAGTCTCTTTAACAAGCGGCTTAATCAGCTCGACCAGCTCTTGCCCCTTATCGATATCAACACCTGCTTCTTGGTAGGTAGAGGCATGTAACGACAAAGCAGTTAACAAAAACGGTATGTTTCTTCTCATTTTCTCACTTCCTTCTTCAAGAAATTTCTTCGTTTTTTACAAGCTTCCCAGGTGCGCCCGATCTCTTGGGCAACCCTACTATAATCAGGTCTTCCATCTGGGAATTGATTTTCTCTTCTTTCTATTGCTTCCAAAAGCTTTTTTTCCTCAATCCTAGTCCATCGATGAAATTTTACATAAGTAGCTACTCTCTTTACACCAGGAGAACCTCTTTGATCTCTCGTTGTTTGCAACTCTTGGACATCTGTAAGGTAGTAGTGTGTTAGACAATCGAGCGGTGAGCGACCCTCCATCTCCTCAGAGATGGCCTCCCAGCTCTCTTGAAATTGTGAAACCAAAGAAATCAGTTTTTCCGTCTCTTCATGCTTCCAGCAAGACAAAAGATCTGCTCTTTTAAGTTCAGAGTATTTTTTAGATAGAAACTGCCTTACCTCGACAAGCTCTGCAGAAGTCAGCTTTTCTTGATAGTTCTTCTGCAACCTCTCCACCAGAGCCTTCCAGTGAACTGTTTTTTTAGAACGCCGGTAGATCCTTGTCAACTTCAAAAACTTCCAATGATCTACTAGAGTCCACTTCTTTTTGTCATCGCTAGAAAGCGAGTTCGTTCGCAACTGAACCATCTCCTCACAGAGCAGTTCGCTACCCAAAACAGAGTCATCCGGTAAACCAACATGGACCACAGTCGCTTCTGCTTGTGGTGAGGATTGTTCTGTATGCGCTGGACCCTCACCGGATTTATTAATAAGCAAAGAAGCTGCGCCCAAGGAACGAATTGCCACAAAAGACCTCCATAGCACAGAAACTATAAGGTCTCTTTTCTGAAGTTACAAGCCAAACCTCTCCATCGTTGACAACTCTAGAAGAGTATCGTACGGGGTCATCTTTTTTGAATTTACTTTGATAGATAATCTGTTTTAAAATGGTGATGTTTGGAGGTAAGAATGAGTTATAATTGCGGGGTCGGCTCTTCTAGGGGCGTAGGTCCCGCAAAAGACACCGAACCTACCACGACTGGTGGGCAAAAAAAGAGCGAAACAGACGCAAAAATAGATGACTTATACAACAAAGTTATGGCCCTATTGAAGAAAGAGCCACAGAACATTCATAGCGATTTCCAAAACATAATGTCAATTGGATCTCAAATAGCTAACCTAAAAGCAAGTGGGGTTGAGGACGCGCGTTTAACAGCAATTGAGGAAGCTCTTGACCGTTTCGCAAATATATACGCTGATTCACTCCGGACAGTTAGACTTTCAACACTCAATGCATTAGGGTCAGCTCTAAAGGACAACGGGGATTCTTCGTCTGATTCCACAAAAAATCCTGAAAGCGAAGGCACTTAGAAAGCAGCTCACACGAATTGATCATTGGCTCATTTTGAAGCGTCTCTAATCAGGACTATCGAGCCATTCATCAATTTTGCTCTTTGACGACTCCTTCTTTTCCTTCACCCCATCCTTATCTTCGCCATGTTCATCCAAGAGCAACCGAAGATCCTCTCGCATTTGCTGTACTTTTTGAGTGCTTTTTTTAACATCCTCAATCGCTTTCTTATAAATTTTCAACAGCTTTTCTTTGCGCTTTTCCTGCTTTTGAGTTTCTGCTGAGGGTGGCTTGGGTTTTAACGGGTCAGGCTTCCTATTGGAATCCGCTCCGCCTACACTGTTACTCATTCTTATACTCCTATTCTGCTTGTGTGCCCTTAGAGAGTTGTGTCTTAGTTTGTGCGCAAAAACTTATACACAACCGGAAGAGCCACAGAACATTCATAGCGATTTCCAAAACATCATGTCAATTGGATCTCAGATAAATAATCTAAAAACGAGTGGAGTTGAGGAAGATCTTGACCGTTTCGCAAATATATACGCCGATTCACTCCGGACAGTTAGACTTTCAACACTCAATGCATTAGGGTCAGCTCTAAAGGACAACGGGGATTCTTCGTCTG
>JAJFMK010000186.1 GCA_021772215.1 Chlamydiota bacterium
CTTGAGGCAAAATGAAAGAAATCTACTGCACCTGAATTATACAACGGCTCCTTTAACCAGGAAAAAATTGTTGTAAATAAAATTAAACTTGATAAAAATCCCCCCTGCAAGAAGGAGCTTTTTTTATGTCCTCTATTTCTCCTATCCTCACAAGAGATGATCACTTTTCCCCCAAAAACTCAGAAAACACTTCCCGGCATACTACGGCTACTCACCGCTGCCGCGCCATACCTGCTTCAATGATGGTGAGAGGCACTGCCCTTTTCCTGGCAAGCTTAGTTACCTCAGCAGCTGCTCTAAAAAGGTTTGGTGGCCAAAGAGGTGAAGCTTCAGTTCCTGCGGCTAACAACCCCATCTCTTTGGCAAATTTCATCCCAACCCAGGCCGTTCAGCCTCAAGAAGAATTTTATTTTCCCCTTGGAGAAGTTTTTAATCATATTGAAGGTGGACCCATTCACATCAACGCCACACTAGCGGATGGTGGTCCACTGCCTGCCTGGCTTCAGTTTGATCCTATTTTAAGTGAAATCTCGTGGGGATTCACCAACGGATATCCTACTCTTGCTATTAACAATCAGCTTTGTTTCTCCTTTACCACAAGTTTGGATATATTCGACATCTCTAATCCCATCTATCCATTTTATGTAAGCTCTTATAAATTAGTTGGTCGGACGCGAGCGGTTGCTGTGGAGAATAACATCATCTACATGATTGATGGCGGCTACTTGTCGATTGTTGATATCAGTGACCCAAATGAGCCTCATCTGCTGGGAAACAGTACAACATACCTTAGAGACCCGGAGGGTATTGCTATCTCAAAAAATGCTGCCTTCATTACAGATCGTAGCAGCCTAAAAATTTTTGACGTCTCTAACCCTGCTCAGCCAAAATTTCTAGGCTCGCACTCCCTATCTAATTCACATCCTCAGTTTAACAGAGCTTACCAAATTGCTATCCTAGACAACATAGCTTCTGTTGTTATTTATGGTAAAGGTGTAGAGATCATCAACGTCACAAACCCAAATCAACCCACTGATTTGAGCTTCTATAGCTCAGAAAAGAATCCCTTTTCGGTCTGGATGGCAAAAGACTATCTTTACCTTTCAGAGAGAGTGGGCTGTCTAAAAATAATAGATATTACCAATCCAATTAATCCTTATCAGGTGGGCCACTATCAATCCTGTTCTTCTGGATATGACGTATTTGTCTCAAACAGCACTGCTTATCTAATTGACGTCGAAACCTTAAGGTTAATAAATGTCGAGAATTCAACTCAGCCTCAACTGGAGAAATCTGTTGCTTTACCAGGAAATTGGGTAAGAGCCGCTGTAGATGAAAACTTTGCCATCGTTTCTAATACTGACTTTGAAACGGGCTATGCTTTCTTAAATATATTAGACATTCACTCCCCAAGAGGTATTCTTACAGGTACCCCCTCACACCAAAATCTAGGAGTAAACAGTATAAAAATTGTGGGGTTTGATGCTTTAGGCAACAGCACCTACACACTATTCGACTTGTATATTGGCCGCTCCCCCTTTGTTCTGAATTCAATAACTGGCCAATCTATTCAACCCAACCATCCCTTCACACTGAATGTCAACACGCAAAATAGCTTTTCAGATCCCGATAACGACTTTTTGTCCCTCTCCGCTTCCACCCCTGCATGGTTAACATTCAAGTTACCCCCTCAATACCAAAATGCTATTACCTTGTTATCTGAATTCGAAATCCTTCCTTATTATTGTAATATCGAAGTGGATAACCATTTGCTCTATCTTGTCGGAATTGAATCCGACTTTCAGATTTTTGACATCAGCGCCCCTACAAACCCAACACTTATTGGGTTATCGCCTATGCAAAACCAAGTCTACGATTTTGTAATCAGAGACAATCTTGCGTTCATCACTGTTGATTCTTTAGGATTGCAGATTTTAGACTTAACAGATCCAAGTGATCTTCAACTACTTGGTTCTTATAACACTTATGGACATATGTTTGGGGTAGATGTATCTGGAAACTACGCCTGTGTGATTGATACAGGTGTTGGACTTCGCATCATTAACGTAAATAACTCCTCCTCTCCAGTGCTAACAGCCACCTTTGGTGATCTAAACTTTAGAGATGTCTCTCTTGTTGGCCGTACGGCCTTTGTTGTTGGTTTTGAAAGCATGTATATCATTGATTTTAGCACACCATCAAACCCGCAGCTAATAAGTTCGTTTAACAACCCGTATTTGTGGGACAATATCGTTGTATCAAGGGGATTCGCCTATGCAACAAACGCTAGGACTCTAGCTATCATTGATGTCAATGACTTAAACAATCCCCGCCTAGCCAGCACCTATGACAACCCAACCCTATTTTCCTCCCCTAAAATTATTGGAAACCTCGCTTTTATGGGTAAGTGGAGTCAAGACCACCACACTGATCACATTGGTCTAGAAATTGTGGATATCAGCGACCCAGAGAATCCTATTTCTATTGGCTCTTATCAATCCTTAGACCACGGATTAGCCGTAAGCGCCACCAATACCCACGTCTTTCTCTTTTCTGCTATTCGTGATGAAAGCAACTATGATTTCATCAACCCTAACCTACAAACCTTTGACATTACCAACTGGCAGTTTTCTGGCACTCCCACAGAAGAGGACGCTGGAAACCTTGATCTAGTTGTAACTGCTAAGGATCCAGCTGGACTAACGGCTTCAAGCCCCTTCCAATTAAGAATAGAGGGAGCTCCACACTTCGTTAATTCCATTGCTAACCAATTCACACCTGTTAATGAACCCTTTGTCTTTTTTGTGGATCAGGATACTTTTTCTGATCCTAACGGGGATGTAATCGGCTACTCAGCTAGGTTAAATGGGACAGACCATCTCCCTCCATGGCTTAGTTTCTCTTCAACTGGAATTTTTAGTGGCCTCCCTTCGTTGGAAGATGTGGGCGTTTATACGATTAAGGTCGAGGCATTTGATGGAATTGTCGAAAAAAGAGCGCCAGCTTTCTTTGATATCAATGTCGCAAACGCGCTTGAAGACCAATTGACAAGGGTAGGCGGCAACTTCCACTTCTCTATGGACCCCCTTATCACCAATCCTCAAGGTCTCGTCAGCTATACTGTCACCCAAACAGATGGTTCTCCTCTACCAACTTGGCTGCACTTTAACCCAGATACAATCTCTTTTTCAGGGAGTCCTGGCTTAGGTGACAAAAAAGAGTGGTCTATTCTCATCACAGCCGATGATGGCGTGCAAAATCCCTCTTCAGCATCCTTTGCCATCTTAGTCACTGATAACATACCCCCGAGGGTAGTTAATCCTATCTCAAACCAGCTGGCAAGGGTCAATCACCACTATAATTTTGCTATCTCGGACACCACCTTTGAAGATGACAATGGCGATGCCCTCACCTACACGGCAAGAAAAGTGGGAGGAAAGCCTCTTCCTTCCTGGCTCCATTTTGGTGATCGCACATTCTCCGGAAAACCAGGAAGAAGTGACACAGGAGACTTTGGAGACAAAATTATCCCCATCGAGGTAACTGCTTCTGACGGAACTGCTCAAGTCGCTAATGCATTCGATTTAACAGTAGAAGGCACCTCATACGGGGAGATTGCTCTTTCGATAGCAGCTCCTGCAGGAACTTTTGCAGCCCTTGCCCTAGCTTGGTATAAAAAAAGAGGCATCGTTCTAAACCCATTTAACAAGCTAAAATACTTAAAACCCAAAGAGCGCATCAACATCGAAGAGGAGGGATATCGCCATGAGCTTTGCGTTCCTGCAAAGGAGGTCACTCTTGTTAAAGTTTATCAAGGCAAAAGCACCTATTTCGGGCTGAGTGGCCCAAGATGGGTAGAGGAGTTTTTAACTTATGATTCCTCTTTACCAGGTGGTTTACTTCTTCCAGATTGGCTGAGGTATCAAAGTGGAGAAAACCTGCTTTATGCCAGCGTGCCGCCTCGTCAAAGCGATGTTGGAAATTACAAAATACGCGCCTATTCTCACGGTGGTGTAATCAAAGAGGAGTTTATCTTAGAGGTGGTGGATCCAAATGCTCACCCTCCCAAAATTAGAGGCTCTTCGGCCCTTGATCAGCCTCTTTTAGGTGATGAGGGTGCAGAAATGACACCTCTGTAACAGCGGAGCTTTTATAGCGCCATCGAGCAACTTGGTCACAGTGTTTTTTTTGATAATTTCGTTTCGAATTGGTTAATTTTGTAAGTTCGCATACTGTTGGTAGTGGGAAACTTATGAAATTAGTCAAATGAGTACATAAGGGGCAAGAAATAGTACAACAAAATTGCTCAGGGGCTTCTTTAGCAATTGTCTGGAAGGAACGATCGAGAGCTATTTCCCTTCTAATAGGGGAACAAGCGAGATGAGAACTTATAAACCGGAGAGGGTCTCGTGGCATAAAGCAGAGCTATAAGGCTGCTACCTTCCGATCCTGACCTGGTTAAGACCTGTTCATTCCACGAGGTCCCCGGCGCAAACTATTCTATCAGTTTGAGCTTTTTTCTTCTAGCTTGATTCGGTCCCACTGCTCGTGGAGCTCTTCGAGAGTCTCCACTTTGGCATCGCCAAAGACGTGAGGGTGGCGGCGAATGAGCTTTTCATTGAGGTGGGTAAGGAGATCTTTGAGAGTAAAGCGCTTCTCTTTAGAGGCGATTTTGGTCATGAAGTAGACATTGAAGAAGACATCTGCGAGCTCTTTCATCGTTTTTTCGTCGTCGCCTGCGTCAATCTCTTCGAAGAGTTCACCGATCTCCTCTTCAAGATATTTTTTCATTGAAGAGAGGGTCTGCTTTTGATCCCAGGGACAGCCGTCAGGTCCTAGTAGGGCCTCTGTGATCTCCTCTAAACGGTCAAATTCCTCTTGCATAACGCTGTTAGGATACAGTAGATCAAAGTTGACTACAAGGGATTTAGCTGGTAATATTTCACCATGATTCGCAGCATGACGGCCTATGGGCGCGCCGTGAAGAGATCCCCTACTGGAACACTGATTTGTGAGATCACATCAGTTAACCGCAAGCATTTCGACCTTAAAGCCTTAATCCCAAGAGAGCTTACCGGTTTTGAGCCGAAGATTCGCAGCTGGCTGGCTCCTCAAATTTTAAGAGGGCATGTCGTTTTGCGTCTTTCTATCCAGGTTGATCCAGCCCAAAGGGTTCTTTGGCCAGAAGTTAACGAAGCCAAGACATATCTTGAGAAGAGGCGCCGTTTTGAAGAGGAACTTGGGCTTAAAACGAGTGACGATGCCATCGCAAGCTGGCTTTTGAGCTTAGAGCCAGAATCTAAGGAGGAGGAGGTCAAAGATGGTGAGGTGAAGGAGCTGATTGAAGCTGCCTTTGCTCCTTTTGATGCGATGCGAAAATCTGAGGGTGAAGCGCTAAGAGCGGACCTGCTGAACTTGATCGATAGGGTTGATCACCATATGAATCAGATTCAGGGGCAGTCGAAAGGTTTAAAAAAGAAAATTTATGAGCGCCTCACAGGTCTGGCGGAAGAGTTTAAGCTCTCCTCATCAGATGGCGTTTTTGAACGAGAAGCGGCTCTTCTAGCCGACAAAGGTGACATTAACGAAGAGGTTGTCCGCTTTAAGTCGCACCTAGATCAGCTCAAAACTATGATCAATGGCGATGAGAGAGGAATAGGAAAGAGTCTGGACTTTATATTGCAAGAGTGCTTTAGAGAGGTGAACACAATTGCTTCGAAAGCGGCCGATTTGGAAATTGCTAGAGATGTCATCCAGATCAAGAGTGAACTCGAGCGAATGAAAGAGCAGGTGCAAAATGTCGAATAGCGCTGCGCTATTTGTTGTTAGCGGCCCAGCGGGAAGTGGGAAGACAACCCTTGTTGACCTTCTGCATAAGGAGTACCCGCGTTGCATAAAGAATGTCTCCTTTACGACTAGAGCCAAACGTGAGGGTGAAAAAGATGGCATCGATTACTTCTTTGTTACTAAGGAGAAATTTGATGAGATGGTTAAGCGAGATGAGTTCTTAGAGCATATTGAGCTCTTTGGAAACTCTTATGGCACCTCAAAAGCGTGGATTGCGAGTCAACTCGATGAGGGGAAATTGGTTTTTTTGGCGATCGATGTGAGGGGTGGTTTATCGATTAGAAATGAGATTGAGGCGACCTATATTTTTGTGATGCCGCCGTCGGTCGAAACATTAGAGGAGAGGCTTTTAAGTCGCGATAGCGAAGAGGCTGAGGAGCGACAAAAGAGATTATCCAGAGCCACTGAAGAGATGGAGAAGGCGAAACAGTATGACCATATCGTCATCAATGATGTTCTTCAGGAAGCGTACGAGGAATTTAAAAAGATTATATTTACTAAAGGAGTTTTATGATTGATCAGAAGAAACTAGCTCTTACGAATGAAGAGCTGCGTAAGCGCTTTGATAGTCAGTTTGAATTGGTCAACTACGCTATAAGGCTGGCAGAAAATATGATAAAAACCGGGCGTGACACACGAATAAAAACCGATGTGCATAGCAAGGCGTTTCAGATCTTGGCAGAGATTCGCGAACATAAAGATTCATTTGATCTGACTGTCGTTGATACAGACGAAGAGACAGGAATCAACGGCGAGTAGGCAGATGTTTGCCCAGGAATTCTTTTTAACAACCATGTTGATCTTGAGTCTCATATTTATGGGGCTCTTCATCCTGCTTGGCTGGTATGTTACAAGAAAACCTAATGTAACGAAATGTCCCTATACCGACCTCCCCTTAAGGCGCGCTTCAGAGCTTCCCTTCGAAACGAAAAAGCGCGTCTACTACTTTCTCGAGAAGTTCCACGAATATGATAACCGCCCTTTTAAGTTTAATCGCGCCGCCTTCTGCCGTGAGACAGGGAGGCTCTTTCCCGATGTGATCGACTGGAAGGGGAAGATGACTATCTCTTGGAATTTTCTACAGAAGCGCCATGAAGGCACCTGGGTCGCTTGGGGTAGTCTAACCGATGAGCTCAAAGAGCAGATCCGCAACCGCCATATCGACCTTGAAGGCTTCCAAACAGCTCGCTGTTCCAAAGAGCCTTCTCCCCGTTTTATCGAATCACGTTATGTTTACGAAAAGCCGGGCCCTCTCTACGTCGATGTCGACGATGGCATCCTTATGGGCTGGATGCTCGTTCCCGAGACAGAACTCGAAGTGCTCGTTATTCAACATCCCATTCGCTAACTCATTAATAATAAGTAAAATAACATAAATTCTGCATTATAACATTCGTGATGTTATCGTGCAGATTTGATGGTGCCTATCTAACAATTATAGACCTGGTTGGAGGTAAAGATTGATTGAAGTTATAAATTATTGTTAGTATTGCTGTTGTGGTAACATCTTTTGAAAAGGAATAGCAAATGAAATTCGCCTCTACTACGTCAACAGTTAATGGTATAGGTTGCTGCCCCTCTTCCAATAACGAGGGGAAAGGTAGCACAACGGCTGGATGGAAGTTGTCGCCTGGTCAATTTACGAGAGGAGTAACTCTTTTTTGTTCAAGCATGGCTTTGACATCATTAGCTAGGCAGATCCTTACTGTTGAAGCTGCCTCTCACCAAGCGCTCGCCAGCTCACTTGCAAGGCGGCTTAGTGCTGGCCCCTGCACATTGGCCCTTCCACTTCCAGACTACTCCATCCAACCAGGGATCAATGGAATTGAGCACCCGATATCCTGTACCAACACCACAGATCCTTGGTCGTTGAGTGCTAAGTTATCCGATGGTTCTATGCTGCCCTCATGGCTCGAATTTCGGAAACTGGGTCGCTATTTTGCAGGTTTTGGCTCAGACAGTGGTCTAAAAGTAGAGGATAGTCGAGCCTACTTGACCGGATCCGGCAAGTTGAATATCATTGACATCTCTACCCCTGCGTTTACTCTTGTTTCCAGCACTAATATTCCTTGTAGTGCTGCAAATTTCGACGTCATTGGTAATATCGCATATCTACCTTGTGGTGGTAGTGGGTTAGCTATTATCGATGTTTCCGACCCATATAACCCCATTCAGTTAAGTTCTTTTAACACTCCGGGAGACGCCAGAGCTGTCACAGTTGCCGGCACGATTGCTTATATTAGCGATTTCTCTACATTACAAATCATAGACATTTCCAACCCCTCTAGCCCGTCTTTTCTAGGTTTTTATGATACTCCGGGCACTGTCTGGGATACTAAAGTGAAAGATGGGATTGCTTACATTGCAGATGCATCCTCCTTGCAGGTGATTAATGTCACAATTCCCTCTTCTCCTTCTTTTATCAGCTCCTTAGGTGTTGGAGGAGTTCAAAAGCTTACCATTGAGGATAATGTAGCCTATTATCCTACAGGAGGCGGCTTTGAGATCATCGATATATCCAATCCTAATAGCCTATCATCACTGGGCTCTTTCGTGGAAACGTTTGGCCCCTATTTTTCTCCTTACAATGGTATCGCTGTAAAGGGCAAGATTGCTGGCATATCTGGCGCTTTGGGCTTTGCAGTTGTAGATGTCTCAGATCCTTCAAACCCCAGCCTTCTAGATGCATTAGAAAGCTTTGGAGATTCCCACGTCAATGTTGCTAATGATGCTTTCTATTTTTGCTCTAATAAAGGTTCTGGCACCAACCTTGAAGCGGTGAATATATCTCCCGATAAGGTGAGCTTTTTGGCAGCTCCAACAGATGCTAAAACGGGTTCTTACACGGTTGAACTGACTCAAAATGGTCAATATTTAGATTCTTTTGACCTTCACGTAGGTCGTCCTCCAACTTTACTAAACCGTGTTCCCGATCAGTCACTATCTCTCAATCAACCCTACATATCCTCTATTTTAGCAACTTCGATTTTTCGTGATACCGATCAAGATCATCTACAGCTTTCTGCTAACTTGGCAAGTGGTATGCCTCTTCCAGGTTGGCTCTCTTTCTCTCTCGAACCTTTTTTTGTAAGCAGTTTTGACGAGTTGGGAGATGCAAACGAAATTACCTCTGTCGCTGTAAGTAACAAAAAAGCATATATTGGGATTAATAACAATCCAAGCTTGCTGATATTAGATATCTCAAACACGGATTTGCCAGAACTATTGAGTACAACTTCGATTACGGGAGATCCCAAGAAAATTTTTATTGAAAATGACCTTACTTATGTATCTGCAGCGACTGGGGGATTGCGTATTTTTGACGTGTCGAATCCATTGTCCCCTATGTTGCTTAGTGTCTACTCATCCCCTTCAACAGAAGATGCTTATATTCAAAATAAGATAGCTTATATTGCAAGCTATTCAGCTGATTTACACATCGTAAATGTTACAAACCCTAGCAATCCAACATTTCTCTCCTCCTTATCACTTCCAGGAAACGGGGTGGCTGTTGAAACATCAGGGTCAATTGCCTATTTTGTCTCTTATGGGTCTGGATTGCATATTATTGACGTTGGTGACCCATTCAACCCCTCTTTGCTCTCAAGCTATGCCTGGCCAAGTTGTAGCGATGTTGCGGTAGTCGGAAATATTGCCTATTTATCTTCAAATACAGCCCCAACTTTGAGCATTGACGTTTCTCAACCAACCAACCCATTGGCTCTTGGCTCGTTCAGTGCAATAGGAAATCCAAAAGAAATTTCAGTTAGTGGAGACTTTATCTTCGTAGCAGCACGAGAAGGTGGCTTTTATGGGATTGATTTTACAAATTCTACCCACCCAACGCTTTCGGGAACGTATGATACTCCATACTCTGCGATTGGTCTTTCTGTGGTCGGTGACTACGCTTTTTTAGCTGATGGGCTCGGTTTAATAATCCTTGATCTCAATGAGTGGACCTTTACAGGAACTCCGACTGATTCGGATGCAGGGAACTTACAGGTTACATTAACAGGCAGGGATCCAGCAGGGTTTAGTGCATCGAGCACGTTTGTGTTGCGAGCCGAAGGGCCTCCAAGGTTTGCAAACCCAATTTTGCCTAAATCAGTCCTTGCAGGGTCCTCGTTTACGATCTTTATGGATCAAAATGCATTTTTTGACCCTAACGGAGATCTTATTGCCTTTTCAGCTCATTTAAACGGAACATCGACCCTTCCACCCTGGCTAAGTTTTTCCTCAAGCGGTATCTTTACAGGAATTCCACAATCATCGGATGCGAGGCTTTACGAAATTGTGGTAGAAGCATTTGATGGCATCTCTTCTGATCATGCTGAGGCGTTATTTGAGTTATCCGTAGTTGATACATTTGGTAATGCATTTGCGAGGAAAGGTGGCGATTTTTCCTATACGCTCCCTGATGATATGATTGAAACTCCCCAAGGTGTTGTCACCTACACATTGACTTTAGGAGATGGCGCGAATCTACCTTCTTGGCTCATCTTTGATTCTGTGAGTTTAACGCTGTCTGGATCTCCTCCCATTAATGCTGAAGAGAAATATAGCATTCTCATCACTGCAAGTGATGCCATCCAGGCTCCTGTCCAGGGATCTCTTACCTTGATTGTGGAGCCAAATTTTGCTCCTCAAGTTGATAACCCAATTTCTGGTCAAGTTGCCGAAGTGAATCAAAACTTTCGACTAGTTATACCCGATGACACTTTTTCAGATCCCAATGAAGATCCTCTGACCTTAAGCATGAAAAAATTCAATGGACGCGCGCTGCCAAAGTGGCTTACATTTTATTCTGAAAGTCGAGTTTTAGAGGGTAAGCCGGGCCGTGGTAATACAGGTGCCATTAGTGATAAAACGATACCTTTAGAAGTCTGTGCAACCGATGGCGATGTCGAGGCGTGCACTCCTTTCGACCTTTCGGTTCAGGGGACTTCTAATACTGAACTTTTTCTATATATTGCAGGACCTCTTGCTTCAGCAGCAGCATTTGCTACAGCTTGGTATAAGAAAAGAGGAATTTTCATCAATCCATGGAACAAAAAGAGCTATACCAAAGAGGCTAAGAGTGTTCCTTTGGGGCTGCCCTTCTCTTGCATCCTTGAAACGGATTTAGCGCAGGTTAAAAAAGTTCAAGCTTTCAAAGGGAAAAGAACTTTGGGGGGGATTTCGCTGCCAAAGAGCATTGAGGAAAAGGGTTGGGGAGAATGGCTAAAACATAATACCCCCATTCGCGGTGGAGCCCTGCTCCCGAGTTGGCTTAAATATGTCGAAGGAAAAAATACCCTGGTTAGTGATTCTGGACCTCAACTTGAGGATGCGGGAGAGTATGTGATCCTTGTGACTGGACACGGAGATGTAATCCACGAACAATTCACATTGTTTGTCGGCAGCCAGGGCAGTAGATCTGTAGAAATGTATGAGCTATAATCTCTAGCGCGCTGAATCTTCTCTTGTCTGTGTGTTTTCTTTGATGGCAGTTCCAGCTGCTAAAGGAGATTCTGATGAATTAAGCTGCGGCTGATTTCTTGATGATTTTGCCTCAAGTTGTTGAATTTTGTAAGTTTGCATACTGTTGACAGTAGGAGGCTTACAAAATCTGAGAAATTGAGGTGAAAGGGCTGATGAGCGACCTGCATGAATTGTTCAGTGGCTCCTTAAACAGATCTACTCCCCAAGAATTTAGCGATCTGTTAAAATTTCCGCCTATATGACTGAGAAAATACTAATTACATCGGCGCTTCTCTATGAGAATGCGCTAATGCATTTTGGCCATCTGGCGGGCGCCTATCTGCCGGCCGACTGCTACGCGCGCTTTGAGAGGTTGAGGGGCAACGACGTTCACTATGTGAGCGGCTCGGATGAGTATGGCGTGGCGATTACTTTGAGCGCCGAGCTGGCGGGACGAACGCCTAAAGAGCATGTCGATGATTACCATGCGAAAAATAGCCGCCTTTTTGAAAAGCTCAACTTCTCCTTTGACCACTACTCAAGAACCTCCTGGGAGGGTCATGTGGCGCCGGTACAGCGGATCTTTTTGGATCTTTTGGAAAATGGCTATGTTGAGGCAAAGGATTGTGAAGAGCTCTACTCGGAAGAGGATAAGCGCTTTTTAGCTGACCGCTATGTGACGGGAACCTGTCCCTCATGCAGCTATGAGAAGGCCAGAGGCGATGAGTGTCCCTCATGCGGCGCCAGCTTCGAGGCGACCGATTTGAAGAATCCACGCTCAAAGATGACAAATGCTCCCTTAGTGCTAAAGAGGACGCGCCACTGGTTTTTAAAGCTCGACATGATGAAGGAGCGCTTAAAGGAGTGGATCGCAACCAAAAAATGGAAGCCGAACGTCGTTAATTTTGTGAATAACTATATCGATGACCTACACGAACGATCCATTACCCGCGATCTTTCTTGGGGCGTCCCTGTTCCTTTGGAAGAGGCTAAGGGGAAGGTCTTTTACGTCTGGTTCGATGCGCCCATTGGCTACATCAGCGCCTCGATGGAGTGGGCGAAGAGCCAAGGTGACGAAGAGCTTTGGAAAAAGTACTGGCTCGATGAAAAGAGTAAGCTGGTTCACTTTGTCGGCAAAGATAACATTCCCTTTCACGCGGTCATCTTCCCTGCGATGTGCATGGGACAAAATCAGCCCATCAAGTTAGTTGATGAGCTGCCGGCCAATGAGTTTTTAAATCTCGAAGGGCGTAAATTTAGCAAGTCGGAAGGCTGGACGATTGATATCGACGACTTTTTAACAAAATTTAGCGTCGATCAGCTGCGCTACGCCTTGGCAGCCAATGCGCCGGAGACGCAGGATGCGGAGTTTACCTATAAAGATTTCCTGCAGCGTTGCAACGGCGATCTGGTGGGCAAGTATGGCAACCTGATCAACCGCACGCTGACCTTTATCCACAAGCGCATCGGAAAAACCCCTAAGCAGGGGTCTCTAGATGAGGCTGACAAGAGTTTCCTAGCCGAAATTGAGCGCCTCACCAATGATGTAGCTAACGCGTATCAAAACCATAAACTGCGTTTAGCTACACATCTGATTATGGAGCTGGCGCAGACAGGGAACCAGTACTTTGACCATAAGAAGCCATGGGTTTTGGCAAAAGATGAGAGCAAGCGCGAAGAGCTCGAAACAGTACTGCACAACTGTCTGCTCTGTATCCGTAGCTTAGGCTTGATCTCATCGCCTGTGATGCCAGAGTCGGCGCAGAAAGTGTTTGAGATGCTTGGTGAAAAACGAGAGCTGGCAAAATGTAAATGGGATGAGCTTCTAGCTGAACCTCTCATAGGGGATTTACAGGAGCCAAAACTGCTATTTCAAAAGTTGGAGGAGAGTGTGATCGAAGCGGAAGAGGAAAAACTAAAAAAACGTGTTGTTGAAGAGCCTGAAGTGACATATGAGCCTCTTAAAGAGACAATTTCAATCGATGATGTGGCGAAGGTCGATTTAAGGGTAGGAGAGATCCTCTTTGCTGAAAAGCTGCCGAAGAGCAAGAAGCTGCTTCGCGTCGAAGTTTCACTTGGATTTGAAAAAAGACAGATTGTGGCGGGCATTGCCACCTCTTACGAACCTGAGGCTCTTATTGGCAAAAAAGCGGTTGTTGTGGCAAATCTAAAACCGGCGAAGCTGATGGGTGTTGAGAGCCAAGGGATGCTTCTTGCAGGCTCCGACGGAAAACTCCTCGAGCTTCCCCTAATAGATAAATTGCCACCAGGATCAAAAATTTCATGAGCTTTCAGTTTACCGACGCCACTATGCGCATCATTCAGAGCGCATTTAACGCAGCCAAGGTGCGAAGAAATAGCGAGGTGAGCGAAAATCACCTCCTGAACGCTTTCTTAGATGAGTCCGAAGGCTATTTCGTCCGCCTCTTATCCGACCTTGGCGGCGATGTTCATAGACTTCATGAAGAGGTGGTCGCAGGCTTAAATCATCTCCCGATTTTAGAGACAGCCCAAGAGGTGACACCTTCTAGGGGTCTGCAGAGTCTTTTCGGTAGAGCTGAAGGGGTGGCAAAAGATTGGAAAGATCAATATATCAGTAGCGACCACTTCCTCGTCGCCTTCTTCGATGGGGCTGGGGAGCCCTTTTCCAGCTGGAAGAAGAGCCTAAAGACGACAAGGGAGCAGCTGATTGAACTGATTCGAAAGACAAGAGGAGATCGCCATATGGATTCTGCCGGAGCTGAAGAGAGCCAACACGCTTTACAAAAATATTGTACAAACCTCACTGACCTAGCCAAGAAAGGAAAACTTGACCCCGTCATCGGCCGCGACGAGGAGATCCGCCGCACAATTCAGGTTCTTTCTCGCCGCACAAAAAATAACCCGATCCTAATCGGCGATCCAGGTGTAGGAAAGACCGCTATTGCCGAAGGACTAGCGCAAAGAATTATCCAAGAAGATATCCCCGACTCCCTAAAAAACAGGCAGATTGTCTCGCTTGATATGGGCGCCCTCCTCGCTGGAGCGAAATATCGCGGCGAGTTTGAAGAGCGCTTGAAAGGTGTTTTGCAGGATGTTGAAAAGAGCGATGGAAATATCATCCTCTTCATCGACGAGGTGCACACCCTCGTCGGTGCCGGCGCAGCTGAAGGAGCTGTCGATGCGGCTAACCTTTTAAAGCCAGCTCTAGCCAGAGGAACGCTCCACTGCATCGGCGCGACAACTTTGGGCGAATATCAAAAGCATATTGAAAAAGATCCTGCCCTAGAGCGCCGCTTCCAGCCTGTGAGGGTGTCTGAGCCCTCTTTGGAGGACTCTATTGCCATTTTGAGGGGGCTTAAAGAGCGCTATGAGATCTACCATGGTGTCCGTATCACAGAGAGCGCTCTGCACTCTGCTGTCTACCTCTCCAACAGATATATCCAGGACCGCTTCCTTCCCGATAAGGCGATCGATCTGATCGACGAGGCGGCATCTTTGATCCGCATGCAGATCGGATCCCGCCCATTGCCGATTGATACACTAGAGCGTGAACTCTCCTCGTTGATCATCCAGCAGGAGGCTCTAAAACGCGAAGGTGTCAAAGGGGACGCCGAGCAGCTAGAGAAAAAGGTCGCCGAGAAAAAAGAGGAGCTTCAGCTCCTTCGTACGGAGTGGGAGGCGGAAAAAAGCTTGATTGAGACCGCTAAGAGTAAAAAAG
>JAJFMK010000187.1 GCA_021772215.1 Chlamydiota bacterium
TTTATTTCGCTCTTAGGGGTTGCAAGCTTATAGCTAAAACTCTTACCTATAGAGACATTTATTGTTCCCTTATCGTATATTTCACGATTCCGGAGGTTGAGGAGAAGACCTCTTTTTTGGTACCAGGCGATGCCAAGACCTACAACTGTTGCAAGTGGTCCAATGATAGCTAAAGTTTGCTCTTCCTTGGACGTCCCTTGCACACCTAAGTCAAAGTCGCTGCACGCATCCTGATCGCCATCACTGGCGCAGATCTGTAGAGAAACCGTTTTATCATTGAATGCGCCGGTGTCGCCACGGCCCGGTTTACCCTCTAATGTTCTGTCGCTAAAGGTCAGCCATGAAGGAAGTGCCCTTCCATTGGCCCTCTTTGCGCTGAGGGTGAGTGAATCACCATTGGGGTCGACAAAGGTGTTGTCGGGAACGACGATTCTGAATTTCTGTCCCACCTGAGCGACTTTGTTAGATAGGGGGTTAGCAACTTTTGGCCCTGCATTGGGGCCGACAGTTAATGCGACTGTACCAAAGGCAGGCGCTTGCACGCCGTCATCTGCAACCACTAGGATACTATAGACACCATCTGAGCCCTTCGGGGGAAATCCGCTGATGACATTCAGTGTAGGATTATAGCTGAGCCAGGGGGGCAGTGGAGATCCATCGCCAAGAGTTACCGAGTAGGTGACCGGGCCAAGGGGTGCGCTGATCATATCGCTTGGTATGGTATAGACAAAGGAGCCTCCAATGCGGGCTATTTCTTGCGATAGGGCGTCAACGACGTCGAGAGAAAACATCTCCTCAGCACTTCCCCCTTTTGTATCCTCCGCGATGACCTTGATAGCCACATTTCCTCTATCAGATGGCCGCGCAGTTCCTTGAAATTCCAGCCTGGATCCTGCAAAGCTTAACCAGGCGGGAAGAAAGCTCCCATCGGCCTTTGTCGCACTATAGGTGAGGAACTCTCCAGGAGGTGTCGAGAAGGTATTTCCCGGTACGGCAAAAAGATAGGGAATATCAACCGCAGCATGCTGGTCACTAATTGGGTTTAATAGGGTTGGAAATGCACCTACAGATAGAGTAAATGTTGTGGAGGCGACAACTCCAAAGGTATCTGTGGCGCTGACTTTGATTGCGGAAGAACCTGTGTCACTAGCTATGGGAGTCCCTGAAAATTGAACTGTTGTAGCGTTAAAATTTAACCAAGATGGTAGGGGGTCACCATTGCTAAGAGTTGCACTATAGGTGAGCTGGTCCCCCACATCTTGGTCAGAAAATGTCTGGGATGACACTGTGAAGGTGTAGGGGCGATCAAGGTCGGCCGCCTGGTTTGCAATGGGCGCCGTAACTTGTGGAAAATGCTCTGCGATAAGGGTAAAGGTTGTATTGGCTTTGTCTGAAGCGATTCGATCAAAAGCAAAAACTTTGATCTGGTAGGTACCTGCATCAGATGATTGAGGTGTTCCGGAGAAAATCCCAATCGATGAAAAGCTTAACCAAGAGGGCAGAGCGTTTTGGTTTGACTGCTCTGCTGAGTAATAAACCACATCGTCATTAGGATCGGGGAAGACATTTTGGTCGATGAAGTAGCTAAAGGGGGTGCCTATATTTGCAAGTTTGCCGGGGATGAAGCCAGCTGTTACCGGTGGGCCCTTGACACGAAAAGCAAACGTAGAAGAGACGCTGTTTTGATCGGGATCTGCAGCAATGAGTTCAATTTCATAGTTACCAATATCTGCTTTGCTAGGAGTGCCAAAAAACCGCTTTCGCTCTTCAACAATTCGCAGATCTGTGACGTCAGCGATATAGGGTAAACCCCACTGGACATCTATGCCATAAGCAAGGCCAGGTGTATCATAGGTCCCATTGAATTGGGGCATTGCTGGGTTACTCACATCAACTAAGTACAAGCCGGCGTCGCCACTAGCCAGATAGGCCAGGTTCCCGACGATCTGCACGTCATAAACAACGTCTGGCGTACCATAGATCCCCGCCAATGTCGGCGCTGCCGGGTTGCTCACATCGATGATCGCCAAGCCGGAGGAATAATCACAAACATAGGCAAAATTCCCTACTACCTTCAGGCCATTAGCATTACCTGGGGTATTTAGAGTCCCAGTTAATGTAGGGAGAGCGGGGTTACTCACATCGAAGATCGCTAAACCGGGAATATAATCAGCAACATAGGCAAAATTGGCTATGACTTGCACACCATAAGCGCTGCCAGGCGTATTATAGGCCCCAACAAAGGTGGGGGCAGCTGGGTTGCTGACATTGATGATCTGCAGACCGGAAGTACCATCTGCCACATAGGCCAAGTTACCAACGACGTGGACTCCGATGGAGGAACCCGGCGTATCATAGGTTCCGATTAATACCGGCACAGCAGGATTACTCACGTCGATGATAACTAAACCAGTCGCGCCATCAGCCACATAGGCCAAGTTACCAACGACATGAAGACGTTGAGTGCTACCTGGGGTATCATATGTCCCGACTAATGTGGGGGCAACGGGGTTACTTACATTGATGATCTGCAGACCGGAAGCACCATCAGCCACATAGGCTAAGTTGCCGACAACTTGCACTCCAAAAGCTGCGCCAGGTGTGTCTAACTTTCCAAGTAATTGGTAACCTTCAGACCTCAATGCCAACCAACTAGGTAGCGTCGGCTGTCCCTTTTCACGTGCGTCGAGCGTAAATACGTTAGAATCTGCATCAACAAAGTAATCTCTTGAAGAAAGTGAGAAAGTGAAAATAGCATCAGGAAATACAGATTGCGGAGGAACAACTGACCTAACCTCAGGGGGGATTCCTGACCTCCTCACCTCACGGCCAAATAAGTCGCTGCCTGCGATCTCTTGGGATCTAGCTAGTCCTAAAAATGTTGACCCAACGACAGTGGCTAGTAGCGCCGACCCTCTCCAGAGCGCCTTAACTTTCCGAGTTGTGGGCTCTTCGCTTTGATTGCATGATGAGTGCTTTGCACTTCCTATCCACGATTGTAATTGCATGGTTACTGATCAGATGTGTGGGAAATTTTCTCTTATAGTAGAACTGCATATTGCTCCCGGCGGTGATAATATTCAAGAAGAATAGTAACTATACCAAAGCTGTGAAGAAGGTGGCCATGGCGTGCCAGGCGCGGCGATTAGCTATGGGATCGTATACTAGCCCCGAATCGATGTCATGAGCCTGCGGATTGGTGAAAGCATGGTACGCCTTGCCGTAGATATGGAGCTGCCAGTCGACATCTGCCTCTGTCATCTCCTTTTTGAACTGATTGATATCCTCTTGAGAAACAAGGGGATCTAGCTGACCTGTGAGAACGAGAATAGAGCCGCTTAGACCTTTAGCGGGCGGCTCAGTTTGCGCTTTTTGCTCCATCATTGTCTCCCCGAGGACGGGGTGGAAGGCAACAACTCCTTTGAGAGGAAGTCCCGTTTTGAAAAGCTCTAAGCAGGCGAGACCACCGAAGCAAAAGCCGATCGCTCCAATGCGATCTGCGTCGACAAGAGGTTGAGAGCTAAGCGCTTCATAAGCGGCTCCCATCCTAGCTCTTAGCAGTTTGCGATTGATGAAAAGAGGCATCATGAGAGCGGTCGCCTCTTCATCTGTCTCAACGGGCTCTTCAATACCGTAGAGATCGAGGACAAAGGCGCCGATACCTAAATTGACGCAGATCTCTTCGCCCTTCGAGCGGACAAAAGCATCGCGCCCCTTCCAGGCGTGGGCGATCATGATTACAGGGTGCGGCTTATCTCCTGCAGGGAGGATCAGCTCGCCTGTAAATTCCTGATCTTGGCAGCTGTAGGTGACTCTCTCTTTTTTCATACTCTTCTATCAGGTATACTCTGCAGACAAAAAAATGACAAGTCGATGCCGCATTCGTGACCTCAATAGCCAAGGCGAGGGGGTCGCCACAGCTGAGGGGTACACCCTCTTTATACCAGGAGCGCTCCCGGGAGAGGAGGTCTCATTTGAGATCACGCAAAAAAAGCGCTCCTTTGGAAAAGCTAAACTTCTAGAAATTTTACAAGCTAGCCCCGAGCGGGTCGATCCCCCCTGTCCCTACTATCCCACCTGCGGCGGCTGCCAGCTGCAGCACCTCTCGTACGAGGGGCAGCTGAAGATGAAGCAAAGCCGCATCAAAGAGAGCCTAAAGCGGATCGGCGGCATCGACGTCGAGGTCCCCCTTCCTGAGCCCTCAGAGGCGTTCGGCTACCGAAGCAAGCTGCAATTTTCGGTGCGAGATAAAAAAATAGGAATGCTCAAGCGAGGAACCCATGACCTTATCGACATCGAATCCTGCATGATCCACGCCCCTGATGGCGAAGATACCTACCACCAGATAAGGCAGCTCCTAAAGGAGATAAAACCCAAGAGCCTTCGCTACCTCATCCTGAAAGGATCGGGCAGATGCGTTCTTTTAGTAACTAAAACGGACGAAGATCTAAAAGAGCTAGGTGAAAAGATCTACGCCCTCTCGCCCCATATCCAAAGTGTCGTACAAAATATCAATCCTCGCGACGACAACGTCGTCCTAGGCAGAACCTACAATCTCCTTGCAGGCGAAGAGGAGATCGAAGAGAATCTCCTTGGCATCGACTACAGCCTCTCGCCCGCCTCTTTCTTTCAGGTCAACTGCGTCCAAGCAGCGCGTCTCTACAGCCACGCCCTCGAAAGTTCATCTCTGACAAAAGACCAGACCTTCGTAGACGCCTACTGCGGCGTCGGCCTCCTCACCTGCCTCTTCGCCAAAAAAGCGAAAGAGGTGATCGGTATTGAATGTGTTCCACAAGCAGTCGAAAACTGCCAAAATAACGCCCAGAAAAATAGCATAGAAAACGCCCGCTTTCTCTGTGGTCTTGCTGAAAAAGTTCTCCCCACCATCCCTAAAATTGACTCTCTTCTCCTCAACCCCCCAAGAAAGGGGTGCGATCCTAAAGTCCTTTCCGCCCTTGCAAAATCGCCGCCAAAAGAGATCCTCTACATCTCCTGCAACCCCACAACTCTCGCCCGCGACCTCCAGATCCTCCTCCAGCTTCCCTACAAAATCGACCATGTCAAACCCTTTGACATGTTCCCCCAAACAAGCCACGTCGAGACCTTTGTTAAGCTCTCTCGACAAACTTAAATAGCGTTTTCATTGTTTCGGGTATCTTAGCGTTTCAACATATTGATATACAGAATGTTAAAAACGATGTTGCTACTGCCTCTCGTAGTAGATCATGTCATAGAGGGGACGACCGGTGGGCGCTTCGTAGCCGACGTCGCGCAGCCAGGCGTTGATGGCGTAGCCGAAGCGCTCTTTGGAGGAGCAGGTGAAGAAAATATCGAGCGGCATGGAGAAGCCAACGCCCTTATCGAAGTAGGTGTGGCCATTGACGCGGTCGTTGCCGTTGGTCCAGGTGTACCAGAGGAAGAGCCGCAAGCCTGAGGGGAAGTAGCGCGCCACCTCTAGGCGAGAGCCCCAGTCGTTGGCTAAGAACTTGCCGCTGCTCACCTTGAAGGTGGTCTGGGCGTCTCGCCAGTCGTAGTAGAGGTTTAAGAAAAATTGCGTTCCGGTAAAAGGGACAAACTCGGGTGTGAAACCGTTGAGTTTTCTGATTTTATCGGAGAAGCCGAGGCCTTTGAGCGTTCGTCGGAAAAGAAGAGCGCCGTTGACACCGGCAGCGAAGGGGGAGTTGACCGGATACCAGAGCGCCTCAGCAGCAGCGCCGCTATACATAATATCAAAGTAACCAAGGGCGCCCCTCGCATACCAGCCGCAGCCGATGGCGAGGTTTTTTTGCAGGTAGAACTCATCGAGCCTTAAGCCCCTCTGCTTTTCGTAGGCGATAATTTGTGTATGGACATTGATCAGTTGTGAGGGGTTGAGCATATCGACGTCGGAGACATCTTCGAGGTCAGAAAAGAGAAGATAGCCGAGCTTGACACGCCAAAAGACATCCCATTGGGTCAGATAGCCATCTCCAATAGCGGTCAACCCGGCAGCATATTTGAATTTTCCGCGTGAGCTGCCGAAGTAGAAGTGGCTGCGAGGGAGGAGGTAGTAGTCGAAAACTTTGAGTCTTTCGCTATAGAGCTGTGTGGGGCAGCAGCTATCAAGCTGCGTCACCTCACGAAGCGGTGTCACCGTCGCCATCTCATAGTCGCCGATCTCCTGATCGAGATACTGCCTTAAATAGTTGCCGTAAAAGTTCCACTCCTGGATCGAAAAGCCTTCGCTATACTGCACAGCAACCACCTCGTCGATATCACAAGGTAGAAGTGATCCCAAAAGATGCATCAGACGCTCTCTAACGTCCCATTCTGAGCGGTAAGTGTCATTATAGAAGAGGACGCGCAGCACCCGCTGCTCACAAGAGTCATGATAAATGTGGATATCAAGCAGCTTCAGCCCCTGATCACAGAAGGCACCATACATTTCTGAAACAAAAAGAGAGTAGGGGCGCCACTCGCCGATCGGCTCATAGTTGACAGGCGCTCGATAGGGCAGCGGATCGTTGACTTTAGGTAAAAAGCCGTTCGTCGTACCAAAGTTATAGGAGATCTGCGCCCCCATCGCTAAGCGGTTGCCACGCACCTGAGCAATGATGAGGTCGATATAGTCATAGAAGCGATACTTGGCGCCTAGATTGACTCTCGAGCTGTAATTTCGTCCGCGCGGGTGGGGATCCTCATTATAATCTGTCGCATCCCACTCAGCCGTTAAGGAGAGTCCTGCGAGAAGAGGGTGACACCAGCTGTAAAAGGGAGACCAGGTCGCACCGCCGTAGAAGCCGTGAATCCTCTTCCAGCCCCAGCCTGCGGTGAGTTCTAAGTTTAAAGGGCGCACAACCTGCGTCAAAGCGACATAGACCGCTTCAAATGCTTTCGTCCCTAAAAAGTCATCCCAGCCGACAGCAAAGCCGGGCAGGTTATAGTTAGAATCTTCAGGACGGAAGATGGCGAATTTGGCGTTGATCCCCTTGTCGGAGAAGTCGCCAAAGCCAAATTCAGAGAGGAGGGGATCGTCAACGCCGCGAAAGACGCGGTAGCTGCCGGTAATCTCAAGGTGCGAATAGACTTGAGCTCGTCCACTGTAATTGTAATAGGGGGGAATCGAGGAGAAGGCGAAGCCAAGCTCTCCCGCCTCGCCCATTCTGGCCGAGGGCATCATCAAGAGCCCCCCTTGCGCAAAGAAGTTATAGGTAGTTGGAAAGTAGCAGCGGCAGGGGTTGTAGCACCTTACGATCTCAAGGTCGCGGCAGAGGGTGTCAAAAGAGCACTCCTCTTGCGCCACCAGACAGAAAGGGATGAGAAGAGCTAAGATTCGTTTCACGATAGCTTATTTACAAAGGCGTTAGAGAGTGTCGCGGCAGCCGCGCCGTCAATTAATCGATGGTCAAAGCTGTAGCAGATCAGCTGCTCTCGTCGAATCGCGATTTGGTCATCAACAACTGCCGCCGCCTTCTCAATCTTTCCGAGGCCCACAATCGCCGTCTGCGGCAGGGGGATGACCGGCGTGCCGCCGATGCCACCAAGCGTTCCAAAGTTTGTGATGGAGATCGTCCCCTCTTTCATGTCTGTTGAGGTAAGCTGGCTAGCTAGAGCCCGCTTTTTTAGCTGATCAAAGGCGATCACCAGCTCCTCAAAACCCATTCTCTCGACCCCTTTTAAAACAGGTACGATCAAGCCGTGGCCGCTGTTCATTGCAATACCGATATTGTGTCGCTTATGGATGATAACCTGCCGATTGGCACGGTCCAAAGAGGCGTTAGCTAGGGGGACCTTCTCTAACGCTTTTGATAGCGCCTCAATATAAAAGGGCATCAGAGTCAACTTAACGCCTTTAGCAGCAAACTGCGCCTTCATCTGCTCTTTTCTCTCCCAGAGTTCCTCCACATCGAGCCTCTCAAAGAAGCTAAAGTGCGGAATCTCTTTGCGAGAGCGCTCCATCGCATCAGCCATCAGACGCTGCACGCCAACAAGGGGCACCGTCTCATCGTCATCGAAATGGTGGATCGGGATCGCCTCTGACTTGGTCGGCGCATAGACTCTCTTGACATCTTCAACTGTCACCTCACCATCAAGGCCGCTTGCTGTGCAGCCGGATAGGTTGACGCCAAGCTGCTTGGCGAGCTGGCGTGTCGCTGGAGCGGCTAATACCTTATCACCCTCAACCTTTGGCGTCTCTTTTTTGGGAGCGACAACTTCAACTGGCTTCTCCTCCTCAATAGGAGCGCTCTCTTCCACCTCACCTTCGACCTCACCTTCGACCTCAATGTCGTAGAGCGGTTTGTCTAAAAGGGCAAGCTCACCCACATCGAAGTAGCGCTTGGCTAGTTTGCCTGGATGGGGCGCCGGCAGCTCAACGGTCGCCTTATCTGTCATCACAACGACAACCGGCTCATCTTGGGCTAAATCATCGCCTAGCTCTTTGAGCCACTCCACCACTTCGCCTTCAACAACACCTTCGCCAATATCGGGCAGATTTACTGTGAATCGCTTATTCATATGAACTCCATAAGTGATTTTGTGACCCGTTTAACATCGGGCATATAGGCCGCCTCTAACGTGTGCGGGAAGGGTGTGTCGAGACCGCAAATTCGTAATATTGGCGCCTCGAGATAGTAAAAGGCGCGCTCCATCACCTGCGAAGCGATTTCCGCGGCAAAACCTTGCGTCTTGGGCGCCTCATGCGCAATGGCAAGTTTTCCGGTCTTCTGCACGGAGGCTACCACGGTATCAATGTCGAGCGGGTTTAGCGTTAAGAGATCGATCACCTCAACATCTAGCTTTCCCTGTAGCTCCTCGGCCGCTTTGAGATTTTGATGCGTCTGAGCGCCATAGCCGACCAAAGTGACGTCGGATCCTTGCTTGATGATATTAGCCTTTCCTAATGGAAGCGTGTAGTACTCCTCCGGCACCTCCTCTTTAACGGCGCGGTAGATGCGCTTCGGCTCTAAAAAGAGAACCGGGTCGTTACCTTCGATAGCCGAAAGAAGAAGCCCTTTCGCGTTGTAGGGGCCCGACGGCGCCACAACTTTTAAGCCGGGCGTATGGAGAAACTGCGCTTCTGGCGATTGTGAATGATAGTGTCCTCCTTTGATGCCACCGCCGTAAGGGGTGCGGATCACCATAGGACAGCTATATTGATTGCCGGTGCGGTAGCGCATCTTTGCCACTTCGTTGTGGATCTGGTCGTAGGCGGGAAAGATGTAGTCGGCAAACTGAATCTCAGCGATCGGCTTTAATCCTTTTTGCGCCACACCAACAGCAAAGCCGATAATTCCCTGTTCACAAAGGGGCGTGTCGAAAACTCTCTCTTTGCCAAACGCCTTCTGCAGACCCGCTGTGACGCGAAAAACGCCGCCAAAAAAGCCGCTATCTTCACCAAAGGTGACCAAGCGATCATCCTTAGCAAAGGCGAGATGGTAGGCGGAGTTTAGCGCCTGGATCATATTCATCAAAGGCACCGCTTCACCTCCTCAAGCTGCTCTTTCAAACTTTCTGGCACCTCTTCGTAGACATCTTCGATCAAAGACTCTAGCGAAGGGTCGCCAAATGCTCTGGCCACCTTGATTCCCCTTGTCACCTCATCTTGGAGCCCTTCGATAAGGGAGCTCTCTTTTGCCTCATCCCAAAGGCCTTTGTCGATCAGATGGCTACGTAGCCGTTTAATGGGGCAGCGCTCCTGCCAAATTTCAAGCTCTCCCTCTTTTCGATACTGCGACGGATCGTCGCTTGTGGAATGGCCACTCATGCGGTAGGTCATCGCCTCAATTAATACAGGCCCCTTTCCCAGCAAACAGTGTTCTTTTGCCTCACGGGTCGCATCAAAAACAGCAAAGACATCGTTGCCGTCGACACGAATCGTCTTCATTCCATACCCCACACCCTTCGGTGCGATACCATCAGAGGCAAACTGCCCCTCACAACCTGTCGAAATGGCGTAGTTGTTGTTTCGGCAGAAGAAGATCGCCGGCGCATCTAGCACGGCGGCAAAGTTAAGACCGGCATGAAAGTCCCCTTCCGAGGTGGCGCCCTCACCAAAGTAGCAAAGAGAGATCGCCTTCTCTTTTTGCACCTTCATCGCATAGGCGCAGCCGGCCACATGGGGAATCTTGGTGCCAATGGGAGAGGAGACGGTGACAATATTGAGCTCTCGGCTGCCGAAATGGTTCGGCATCTGCCGCCCTTTGATCAGGTCGGCGCCGTTGCAAAACATGTGGTGAATATAATTTTCAATTGAAAAACCGCGATAGAAGAGGCAGGCCACCTCGCGATACTGTGGATAGAGCCAATCACTGACCTCCAGCGCCGCCGCCGAAGCCGCTGCGCACGCCTCTTCACCCAAAGAGCTCATCGCAAAGCTGATCACCCCCTGCCTCTGCAGAGTGATCATTCGCTCATCAACAACCCTTGCCGTCCAGAGCGCACGATACATCTTAAGTAGCTGATCATCAGATGGTAAGAATTTAGGAGTGGCAATGAGCTTGCCATCCACTCCCAAAAAATGCCTTGTCTCTATTTCCATTCAGATCTTCCAGAGTGTTAAAACCCTCTATTTTACTTGAATGGAAGAGAGATTACAAGGGACTTAGACTACAGTTTTGAGCCGGGCGGCTGTAAAATAGAGACGACAAAGGCCTTGATAGAAACCGAATAGACATTCTGATCTCCGCCAATTAAATAAATCTGGTCTAGATATTGAGCTAAAAACTCTGATGATACAATTTGTTTAGTTCTTTCAGGAAAAATAGTCTCTAGGTAGAAATGGTAAGCGTCGTGGAAAGCATCACTACTTTTGATATCTGCCCTTCTGTTATGGAAAAACCAGGCAAGATCCTTCACAGTCACATCTTCAATATTCTCTTTAGTCTGTTCACAATACCAATTAAGAAGTTTTGTGATTTTTTCCGCCATCTCAGGAAGATCTGCCTGTTGATAACCCTTCTTAAGGGTTAAAGGACGCATTTTTTGAAGAGCCTCTTTAGCCTCTTGATAATTAACCCGAACCTCTTCATTTGCGATGATGTTTGCGCCCAATGTTTCATACCATGTCTTTCCTAGGCGTGCTACGTAGAGAGGTGGAAAAGGTTTCGCTTCAGAAGAGCATTTTCTAGGACATTTCATCGTCGAAGCGTCAACAATTAGAAGACGGTCTAACTCTAGTAACTCTTCCATCGTCATTCCTTGATTTTCATCCTCTAAAAAGACCTGGAGAATCTCAAAGAGCTTTTCGATTTTTTCTGTTCCTGTTAACTTGCTTTCTTTGGACTCTTCTATATTCAGTAAGAAATAGAGGTTTCTCAAGACGATCAGATTAGCGATCTTTTCCGATTCACCATTTTCAAACTCCTCTAAAAGCTGGATCTCAATACAGTCAATGCCGCCCCCCTCACCATGCGCAATCGGCACTAAAGAGAAGCGCTCATCAATTTTGATCTTCCCATCAGAATTTTTCTGTTCAAGAAGATTCATCAGACTTTTACAAAAGAGGATAACCTGCTTAGCGCTACTGAGAAGTTCAGGAGGAATCTGAACTGTTTCAAACAGCTTCATATAATCAGGATTTCCCTTGATTCCCTCTAAAACCTCGGGAAAACTATCCCGAATATTTTCCTTGAAGAGGGTAGCCACTTTTGCCACAAGATCCTGTGTTGTTAGTCCCTGCTCCTCAGAAACAGATCCCTCAAACTTCTTATAAATGCCTGAATCTCTATCAATAAACACGTTAATCACCAACCTCTATTAACCCTAACTATAATTATACACTCAATTCGTAAATTATACTGATTTTTTAATAAATTAATATATTTTTACATACACTTAATTCATTCTTAATATTTATAATATATAATTATATCAACTCTGATTTAAATATTTTGATAAAGGAGAGATCATGGATATATCTAATAACTTAAGGAATTTATTCCACTATAAAGCCCCTAATGGGCTAATTGATGACAGGGGCCGCATGCATATGGGCGCTGTGAAGTCCGCTAAAAATTGGACCAAGGCTGAAGGAGCTGTCGCTATCGTTGCTCTGGTTGCTGCCCTCGTCATTTCTCAAGGAACTTTTGCAATCGTTGGCGCCGTCGCTTTGGGCCTCTACGCAGCAAACCGCGGTATGAGACTCAAAAACATCACACAGGCTGTGAAAGATCATCTGCCAGCTGGGTCTGGTCCTGAATATGCACCGTTGTCTCTTAGCAAACCTACTACGAATTCTGACGATTATGTATCGGCACCAGGTAAAATGAGAAAAGATCAAGCACAAGAGGCAAAGGCAACTATTTCTGAAGTTACCCTTCCAGAGCCTTGCCAAGCCAAGGAAAAAATGGCTCTATCTGAAGTGAAAAAAGATGAGCGCATTCCTAGAGGTCAACTGAAAGCTCTTGAAAAGGCTCTTGAAGAGCGCGACCTAAAAGATCTACCTGAACTAGATGATGGAGGTCCAGAAGATCGCGTTGAAACGGAAAAATCTCCTTCAAGATTACAGATGGTTGTGAAGGGCGCAGTAGCTACTGCAGCAGCAGCTGGCGCAGCGGCCAGCGTAGCGTCTGTTCTATCACAGTTCAATATGCAACACGCTGTTCAGGATGGCATTGGCTACCTAGCTCAATTTGAACGTTTTGCTACGCCACATGCTAGAGGATTAGCTTGGATGGCTGCTGGATATGCCTCTCAAGCGCAAGATCTTGCTGGTGAAGCTGCTTCGATAGCTACCAAATATGCTAATAAGGCAGGTGACACAGCTCGCTTTGCCTATAACTGGCATGGCGGTCCCGAATTGGCCCAAAGAGGTACTGAGCAAGCAAGAGGCCTAGCATGGACGATGGCAGGACACGCTTCTCAAGCGCAAGATAGAGCTGAAGCATTAACTCAAATGGGTACTGAGCAGGCAAGAGGCTTAGCTTGGACGATGGCAGGACACGCTTCTCAAGCACAAGAAAGAGCTGAAGCATTAACTCAAATGGGTACTGAGCAGGCAAGAGGCCTAGCATGGACGATAGCAGGACACGCTTCTCAAGCGCAAAAAAGGGCAGAACCTATGATTGAGCGAGCTGGCGAGATGGTTAGCTCCGCTGGAAACAGCATTGGTCAAATGGCGTCTGATTTCCTAACTGGTTACCTCTCAGATAGCGAGGCATCTCGTGAGATCGTTGGAGCAGCCAATGAAGAAGCTCTAATGAACTTCTTAGATAGCGATATGACGAGCTTCTAATCTATCGTCTATTCAAGCAGAAGAGGGCCAGAGAGATCTGGTCCTCTTTTTTTTTATTCCTCCTCATCAGGAGGATTTTCTTTTTCGTCTTGCGCTGTTGGCGGGCCTTCGATGAAGAGCTGGTGAGTTCTTTGGAAGGTGGACTCTGGATTATCTGTGCGGTTTAGCAAATAGGTGATATTGAGCAGGTAGGCGGAGCCTTTCTTGCTCTTTTTCGACTTCTCCTGCGTTTTGAGGGTGAGGGTCCCTCGGTAGGGAAGATGATCAACAGTGAGGTCAAGGGGGAGGCTGAAGCCCTGTTCAAGCTGGCTGAGGCTATAGGCTCTCTCATGGAGAGAGATGAGCAGATCGGAATGTATTTTGTTGAGCTTGGGGCCTAGCTGCAGCTCTTGGACTTTGCGCACCTCCTCTTTGACAATCTGGGTGTGGGGAGCGAGCAGGGGAAAGATGGCGATGGAGACAAGCAGCATGGCGATTAGGATTTCAAGGAGAGTAAAGGGACGACGTCTAGAGCGCATGGGGATAGAGCTCCTCTGACGTGTAGTTTAGGTTCATCTCTTTGGGAGCTCTATCGAAGGCTAAAAAAGCTGGAAAACCGGGCAGATAGAGCTGCTTTTCTAAAGAGTCCTTCTTGAGGGTGATCCAACCTTTGGGCATCAGAGCCCCTTTTGAGAGAAATTCGAGCTTGAGATCATCAAAGAAGAGCTGATCTTCTGTTTCATTATAAAAGCTTACCTCGCCAAGGCCACGGATTAGGTTGCCACGCTCGACGAGGATATCTTTGTGCTGGTCATCTCCGTTGAGGTAGAGGATCTTAAGGCGATGTCCCTTCTCTTTAGCCACCTCAAGACGCACATCTTGGCCTAGCATCATCAGCTCCTGGGAGAGGCGCACCCTCTCAAGAAAGGCTAACGAGGCGGACCGAAACGCTTCCTCATCACGCGCCCCTTTGATCTGGATCCCGACGACAGCTGCCGCCGTGCTCAAAAGGAGGAGCACGAGCAGCATTTCGATTAGGGTGAAGGCTCTAATTGTCGTCCTCATCAATGTTAAAGTGGGTTGAAGGATTTTTTTGGCGGTAGGCGTTAAACTTTTTCGAGGAGATAAGGATGCGATCATCTTGGACCCTCACTTCAAAGTCCTCGCCCCAGCCATCTTTAGAGAGCTGCTTAGCGTTAGGTACGAGAGGTGATTTTTTGAGGATTTCCTTCCACTCCGATTCGATGTTGGCATCTGGTTTTTCCGACAGATGAAGGATTAAGATCGTCTGGATCTTATCCATCGACGCCTTCGTCTTAAACGCCTTACCCTCATCCAAACTTCCTTGGTAGTTGTAGGCGACAACGCCGATGATCATCGCAATCAAAAACATCACGATTACCATCTCGATCAAAGTGACGAAGCGTCGGGTAGATTTCATAAATTTATTCATTTTCTCTCCTTATTGTAAACTTGCCATCTGTGTGAGGGGAAGAAGGGTAGCGATCATCACAAGTCCAATGATTCCCCCCATCACGATTAATATGACCGGCTGCGCCAGGGCGACGACACGAGAGAGTAACTTCTCAAGGTCCGCCTCATAGATATCGGCCAATTTGTTAAAGATTGAGGCTGTCGATCCCGTCTCTTCTCCAATTGTGAGAAGGCGAACCATCAGCGGCGGAATCCACTCCGAGCGCTTCAGCTCCTGTGTCAGCTGTCCCCCCTCGACGATGCGATTTTCAACGCGCATCATCACCTGTTCAAGGGTGCGGTTTTTTAACACTTTGCGCGCCAGCCTCAATGAGTCAACAATCGTCAAGCCGCCCTCCTGCAGGGTCCCCATGGTGCGGCAAAAGCGTGCGATACCGGCGCCCACAACAACTGTTTTGATCAGAGGCGTCTTCATAAAAAGCTGTTCAAGCCACAGCTTCCCACTCTCCGTCTTCAGCTTGAGGGTGGTAAAGAGCGTTGTCAAAGCGAGGGTGGGAATGTAGATCCACCACTTCTCGGTGACAAAGTGGCTCAAACCTAAGACAAGCGTTGTAAAGGCATTCAGCTCGCGATCGGCAAACATATCCTCAATCGAGGGGACAACAAAACCTAAAAGAGCCGCGATCACAATCAACGAAAAGAGCGCCAAAATCGAGGGGTAGATCAGCGCATTGCTTAATTCGCGCTTGAGTTTCGTCTGCTTTTCAAGAAGCTGCGTAATCTTAGCGAGGACAGGGCCCAAGGCGCCCACAGCCTCGCCAGCTGAGATCAGTGAAATATAGAGCGGATCGAAGCTATCGGGATATTTGGCGAGCGCTGTTGAGAGACTTTCACCACGCTTGATCTCCTCAACGAGACCGGCAATCACAGCGTGATAGCTCTCATTTTTAAGCTGCTGCTCGACCGCTAAAAGCGCCTCATAGAGCGGAACATTCGCTTCGACAAGCTGTTTGAGCTGCACGGTGAAAGTTAAAAGGGCGTCGCCCTTTAACCGAAGAGCCCTTCGTCCCCCCTTTAAACCAAGCTCAGCCACCATCAAACCCTGCTCGCGCAGCTGCTCTTTTGCCTCTTTAAGTTTGAGGGCGTCGACAACACCTTTGTGCCTCTTCCCTTGAGGGTCGTAAGCTAAATATTGATATAAAGGCATGGCTATACGCTCTCAATTCCGCGGGTGACGCGTAAGACCTCTTCGACGGTAGAGATGCCCGCCTTAACCAGATCTTGGCCCTGCTGTCGTAAAGAGCGCATCCCCTCACGCATAGCCAGGTTTCTCATCTCGACGCCGTCGGCGGAGGTGACAATCTGCTTTTGAATAGCCGGGGTGATGTTCATCAATTCATAGACACCGATACGGCCCTTATAGCCGGAGTTGTAACATTGATCACAGCCGCGGCCGCGCTTTAGAGGCCCTTCAAAGGTCAGTTCGATCGAAGCCAGCTCCTCTTTGGTCGGCTCGTATGCCTCTTCGCAGTGGGGGCAGATCTTTCTAAGAAGCCTTTGCGCTAAAACACCCACAATAGTTGAGGAGAGGAGATATGGTTCGATTCCCATATCAACAAGACGGGTGATGGCGCTCGGCGCGTCGTTTGTGTGGAGAGTGCTCAAGACGAGGTGGCCGGTAAGTGAGGCTTGGATCGCAATCTCAGCGGTCTCCTTGTCACGAATCTCTCCCACCATGATTACGTCCGGGTCCTGCCTTAAGATGTGGCGCAAACCGGTGGCAAAATCTAGGTTGATCTTATGGTGGACAGCAATCTGAGCGATGCCTTTGAGGTGATATTCGACCGGATCTTCAATTGTCATGATGTTGATCGTCTCGTCAGTTAGCTCCGAAATAGCGCTGTAGAGTGTGGTTGTCTTACCAGATCCAGTCGGCCCCGTCACCAGAACAATTCCTTCCGGCAAGCTGACGAGCCGCTTAAACTCTTTTGCAATCGTTTTGGGCATCCCCACCTTCTCTAAGCCGATCACAAGGTTGCCCTTATCTAGAATACGGAGCACGATCCTCTCACCGCCAGCAACGGGAAGGGTACTGACACGAAAATCGATCTCACGCCGCCCCATCTTCAGCTTGATGCGGCCATCTTGCGGCAGGCGATGTTCGGCGATGTCGAGCTTTGACATCACCTTCACGCGGGTGAGCAGCTGCGACTGATACTCGATCGCAGGGGCGTGGCGGCTGTGTAGTACGCCGTCGATGCGGTAGCGCACCTTCAGCCCTGTCTCTGAGGGGTCGAAGTGGATATCGGAGGCGCCCTGCTGGATCGCTTCGATGATGATTAAATTAAGCAGCTTAACGATGGGCGGCTGGTTACTCGAGTCGTCAAGGAGATCATATACCTCGATATCCTCATCATTAGATTCGCTGCTCTCTTTAAGGTGCGCGATCAGCTCAGACGCGGCGCCATTCTCATTTTCATAGGCGTCATGGATCGCCGCGGCGATCAGATCGGGCGCGGCGAAGGTCGCTCTGATAGGTCTGTCGAGGCGAAACTGCAGCTCCTCTAACGGATCGAGGAGAAGGGGGTCTGAAACAGCGACCACCACCTCACCGTCAATTTCCTGATAGGGGAGAATCTGATGTTTTTTGACGAAGCTGTAGGGGATCTTCTTATAGGTCTCTTTTGTCAGTCCCCCAAAAGGGATATCGGCGATGCACTCTAGGCCGAGCTGCTCGGCTAGCGCCTTTTGCTCCTCTTTTGAGGGCTCAAAGGTGAGTCTCTCATCGATATCGAAGGCAACCTCCTCTTTAGAAGGAGCGCCCCGCCATTTTGAGAGGAGCCCTCTGCCTCGCTTGAGGATCTGATCAATAGGCAAACTCTTCACACATCCATCCATTTTTTTGCCAGTCAGGAGTTTGCCAATCAGGCTGGTGACAGCGGTCGGGCCGTCTGCCAAAAAACATTGTTAAGGTCTGCTCTAGCGCACGCTCTCTCTCACAGCGCATAGCTCTTTCGAGACGGCAGAGGTAGTCGGGAAGATCGCCAGGTCTTCGGCACATCTCCTGCAGCTTGATAGCCTCCAGCTCGGAAGAGGGGTCGCGAATAATTTTTGGCGTGATCACAACGAACATGTCGGTTGTTTTGTCGTTGAGCTCTGTGAAACTAAAGAACTTTCCAAGGAAGGGAAGGTCGCCTAAGAAGGGGATCTTCTCAACCTGGTCTTCGGTGATCTTCTTCTTCAAACCTCCCAAGATAACGCTCTGGCCATCGGGGACAATCGCCTCGTTACAGATCTGACGACGCGTTACGTCGGGCTGCTGCGACACGCGTCCCTTCTCCTGGATCGTATCGAAGTTGATTTTGCTCGAGAGGGTGATATAGTCCACCTCATCATCAAAGAAGAGGTCGCGATCGTCACGCGCATGGATGGTGGGAACGATGGTGAGGTCGATACCATACTGAGCTCTGGTAAAGGACTTTTCAAGAGTGTTTCCTTTTGCCGTTTCAACATTGTAGATACCCATGTTGATAGAGATCTCATCGACGATGTTGATCTTCGCTTCAGTTTGGTTGAGCGTTAAGACCGACGGAGCTGAGTGGATCTGCATGTCACTTTGCGAGATCAAGAATTTGTACATCAGGTCAAAGGCGGGAAACGATCCTGTCTTCTCGCGGCTGATGAAGAAGTCCAAAATACCGCTGTTGAGCGGTCCTGCCATGATATCACTCCAAACAAGGCCTGTTGCGTGGCTGTTGCTGGCTGCCGAACCCATCTTGAGTAGTGACAGGCCGAAGTTATTTTGATCTTCGGTGCGCTTTTCAAAGAGAAGAACCTCAATTTGCACCATCTTCTTCGGAATATCTAATTTTCGGATCGTCTCTTTGATCTTAGGCAGAAGATCCTGCTCGACCACCATCACGATCGAACCTGTCTTCGCGTCGACGATAAAGTTTTGTCGTAAACATTTCGGATCCTTTTTACAGTTGGACCCTCCCAAAGTGACAGGAGCGGGATTGACGGCGACATTGCCTTTATTATAGAAATCTTGCGGGTAGAGGCGGTCGGGAAGGTAGGCCTCTTTTGGAGGACAGATGGCGCAAGGGTCGATACCGGGCAGGCCACAAGGATCTAAGCAGGGCTCTCCTAAGAGTCCACACTCCTCATTTTTCCAGCACTTATAGTTACATTTCATTAGTTCGTAGACCTGGGAGAGCAGCTGTGCGAGCTCTTCGGGGTCGGAATGCTTACAGACATACCAGAAGACCTCTTGATCCTTCGCATCGCACATCTGCGCCTCGACGCTGCGGATGATCTCCTCAGCGCGGCGCACCTCTTTAGCGGTACCCACCAAGAAGAGCGCTCTTGGCATCTGCTCCATCTCGAGGATCGTCAAGCCGTTACCTGTGCAGCACTCCATCTCCGTTTCTCGTTTGCAGCCATCGCCGATGAGAACTTCTAACATCTTAGCCATCTCAGGAGCGGAGATCTTACAGAGGGGAATGAGCTGGTAGGCGAGGTCGCCACCACTCTCAATAGCAAAGTCAAAGAGCCTTAAGAGCTCCTGCACCTCAGAGACGGTGGCGACAATAAAGATGTCGCGGCCGCAGGACTGTAAATTTTGACTTAAGGGGTTGGAAAACTTCTCTAAAAAGAGCCAAGCGCGCTTGAGGTCGACGATATCGGGCGTTAGGACAAAACAGATGCGCTGCTTTTCGGAGAGGTAGTAGAGCTCATCGCGATCATTGGTCATGCGAGAAAACGT